>NZ_JAXBVE010000005.1:0-195983 GCF_035181445.1 Photorhabdus africana | reverse complement strand
GGTGTGTAAGTGCAGCGATGCATTGAGCTGACCAGTACTAATGAACCGAGAGGCTTAACCTTACAACACCGAAGGTGTTTTGGTGTTCAGAGGGCAGCCGGCAGAAGCCGGTTGTCAGAAGAGAGAGGAATATTCAGCTTGTTCAGCGATTGATTCGGTGGTTGTGGACGAAAGGGAAGCAACGGCCGGAGTAAACCCGAATATGCCTGGCGGCGATAGCGCGGCGGTCCCACCTGACCCCATGCCGAACTCAGCAGTGAAACGCCGTAGCGCCGATGGTAGTGTGGGGTCTCCCCATGCGAGAGTAGGACACTGCCAGGCTTTAAATACAGTAGAAACCCTCAGCGTAAGCTGGGGGTTTTTGCGTTTTAAAGTATTATTTATTTACTCATTCCCTTTAAGAAACAGCTAATTTGTTTAGCAGCAGCTTAGCCGAGCATGACGAAAATCGCTATCTATTCATAAACATCATCGAGCCGGTTATTAACAGACTTTAATGAGTTCGAATATTTTTTTTAGAGTCTGTTGCGTATTACCACGGTGGAGATCACTGCCTTGAAAAACGCCGGTTATTGGGTGATCTTCGAGGACGAAAATATGCACTTATTATTAGCATCTGATTCAAATTAGCTTGTTATAAGAAAAGTGTATCTTCTAATATTGAAGATAAATCTTATAACTCAACATTAATAATAAGAATATTTTATCAATTAGTCTTGTACTTTCTTAGAGTGTATTGTTTTTAATATTGATAGCTTGTAATTTGACTTCTTATAATTTTGCCTTCTTGTTTTTATCTTCCTCATTTCTACTGAAAATATCATTGATTGTTAATATGTTTCATTCCATTTTTAATTTAATTTACCTTATTTTTTTATATAAAAAATATAATTTAAAGTATTTTATGTTATAAATACTTTAAATTTATTAACTATTAACATGTTGAACATTGTTGTAAGACCAAAAATGAAATAATTTCAGCTTACTTGTAAATCCTCGACATTTTGTTAATACTTAGTTAGATTTGGCTATCTGGAAGTCTAAACGTTTAAATGGATAAAAAATCGAGGTCATAGCATGCCAATTTGTATACCGGATGAATTACCCGCAGTGAATTTTTTACAAAACGAGAATGTGTTCGTGATGACATCTACTCGTGCGAATATTCAAAATATACGTCCACTAAAGGTATTGCTGCTTAACCTGATGCCAAAGAAGATTGAGACTGAAAATCAATTTTTAAGATTACTATCCAACACGCCTTTACAGGTAGATATCCAGCTACTGAGAATAGATAACCGGAAGTGCAGGAATACGCCTGCTGAACATTTGAATAACTTTTATTGTGATTTCGAGCAGATAAAACACCAAAACTTTGATGGCTTAATTGTCACTGGTGCGCCATTGGGATTAGTTGAATTCGAAGATGTGGCATATTGGAAACAGATTGAAAGAATAATTAGTTGGGCGAAGGAACATGTCACTTCTACTCTATTTATTTGTTGGGCTGTACAGGCTGCTTTGAATATTTTGTATGGTTTGCCGAAGTTTACCAGAGAAGTGAAACTATCAGGTGTTTATTATCACTCTACTCTGGACTCTTTAGCATTATTAACTCGTGGCTTTGATGAATCTTTTTTTGCTCCCCATTCTCGCTATGCAGATTTTCCTGAACAGGTTGTTCGTGAACATACTGATCTGGATATTCTTTCCAGTTCTGAAGATGCGGGGGTATATTTACTGGCGAGTAAAGATAAACGTATGGTATTTGTCACTGGTCATCCGGAATATGATGCTGGAACGTTGGCTAGTGAATATTTACGCGATTTAGCAGCAGGTTTGGATCCAAAGATCCCAATAAATTATTTTCCAGATAATAATCCAGAAAGAAAACCACTGGCATCATGGCGCAGTCACGGGCATTTATTGTTTTCCAACTGGCTGAATTATTATGTGTACCAGATTACACCATATGATCTTACCTACATGAATCCAACACTGGATTAATATCTTTATAAATGGCTGAATTTCAGCCATTTAACCCTCCTGATTTTTTCTGATTTCCTGTCATAACACCTGTCAAAATATCGCACTTTTTGTAGTTTGTCTTATATAACAAAAACTTAACAAAATAATCTTGTGATTTATGGAATCAATTTCTCTAATTTTAAGTTGGTAACTTGTAGTCTAACTAATTGTTTTTTATTGAATAAAAATAAATTTTTTAAAAAATGGAAATCGTTTTTGATTTATTTTAAATATCTATTACTCTTATTCAGGTGTGCTTTAAAATGAGGATGGATAAATGACGCAGCAAACTTTAGCGACTGAATTATTGTTTATTAAACGATTTGGAGCAGTAGAGCAGGAAATTTTGATACCTGAAGCGGTAGATTTTCTGAAAGATCTGGTTGTTCGGTTTACTGATGCACGGAAAAAATTGTTAGTCGATCGGGATATTTGGCAGAAGAAAATTGATGATGGTGAATTGCCTGATTTTATTTCGGAAACCAGTTCCATTCGTGAAAGTGAATGGGAGATTCAAAATATTCCAGCGGATCTCCGTGATCGTAGAGTAGAAATCACTGGACCAGTCGAACGGAAAATGGTTATCAACGCTTTGAATGCTAACGTAAAAGTTTTCATGGCGGATTTCGAAGATTCCTTAGCACCAGCTTGGGATAAGGTGATTGAAGGGCAAATCAACCTGCGTGATGCGGTTAATGGCACAATTTCTTACGTTAATGAGCAGGGTAAACCGTACCAATTGCAATCAGATCCCGCTGTTCTGATTGCACGGGTAAGAGGGCTTCATTTACCGGAAAAACATGTTCTCTATCAGAATGAGCCAATTGCCGGTGGATTGTTTGATTTTGCGCTCTATTTTTACCACAACTATAAGCAATTGCTGGCAAAGGGGAGCGGCCCCTATTTCTACTTACCAAAAATTCAGTCTTATCACGAAGTTCAGTGGTGGAGTGATGTATTCAGCTTTGCCGAAGATCGTTTTGAGTTACCGAGAGGCACAATCAAAGCAACGGTATTGATTGAAACTCTGCCTGCTGTATTTCAGATGGATGAGATTCTTTACCATCTTCGGCACCATATCGTTGGCCTTAATTGTGGCCGCTGGGATTATATTTTCAGCTACATTAAAACACTGAAAAATCATAGTGATCGGGTTCTGCCTGATCGTCAGTCTGTCACGATGGATCAACCTTTCCTCAATGCTTATTCCCGTTTGCTGATCAAAACCTGCCATAAGCGCGGAGCATTTGCGATGGGGGGAATGGCTGCTTTTATCCCCAGTAAAGATATTGAGCGCAACAATTGGGTACTAGATAAAGTCCGGGCGGATAAAGAGCTGGAAGCACGCAATGGTCATGATGGTACATGGATTGCCCACCCCGGTCTTGCCGACACGGTAATGGACGTTTTCGATAGGGTCTTGGCAGAGCGGCAAAACCAGTTAGATATTTTCCGTGAAGAAGATGCACCGATTACCGCAGCTCAATTACTGGAACCTTGCCCGGGCGATCGTACTGAAGAAGGTATGCGGGCCAATATCCGTGTAGCGGTTCAATACATTGAAGCGTGGATTTCAGGAAATGGGTGCGTTCCTATTTATGGTTTGATGGAAGATGCTGCGACAGCCGAAATTTCCCGGACATCTATTTGGCAATGGATTCATCACGAAAAATCATTATCTAACGGCAAAAAAGTGACAAAAAGTTTGTTCAGGCAGATGTTGGCAGAGGAAATGGAGGTTATTAAGCAAGAAGTGGGAGAAACACGTTTCAGTCAAGGGCGATTTAGCGATGCGGCCAAGTTGATGGAGCGCATTACAACTCAGGACGAGCTGATAGATTTCCTGACATTGCCGGGATATCAATTGCTCGATTAGAGCCCATCCTATTAGGGCTACTGAGAGAAGTTTAAGCAACGAATAATAACAAAACACCATATCCGATTAATTTAACAAAGATAGGAAGTAGAAGTTATGACAATCTCCAGAACTCAACAAATCGCTCAACTGGAACAAGAATGGAAAAGTGACCGTTGGAATGGGATTATTCGCCCGTACAGCGTGGAAGATGTGGTTAAATTGCGTGGTTCGGTTAATCCAGAACATACATTGGCGCAGCTTGGTGCTAAAAAACTGTGGGAACTGCTGCATGGCATGGCAAAGAAAGGCTATGTCAACTCATTAGGTGCATTGACGGGTGGGCAGGCATTACAGCAGGCAAAAGCGGGTATTGAAGCGGTTTATCTTTCTGGTTGGCAGGTTGCGGCTGATGCTAACACTGCATCCAGTATGTATCCTGATCAGTCCTTGTATCCGGTGGATTCAGTCCCGGCGGTGGTAAAACGCATTAATAACAGTTTCCGCCGGGCAGATCAGATTCAGTGGGCAAATGGTATTGGTACTGATCATCAGGAATATATCGATTATTTTCTGCCAATTGTGGCGGATGCGGAAGCCGGATTTGGTGGTGTTCTGAATGCGTTTGAATTGATGAAGGCCATGATTGAAGCGGGTGCTGCGGCTGTTCACTTTGAAGATCAACTGGCTGCGGTGAAAAAATGTGGTCACATGGGTGGTAAAGTTCTGGTTCCGACACAAGAGGCGATTCAAAAATTGGTCGCTGCGCGTTTGGCGGCGGATGTTGCTGGCGTACCGACGCTGTTGATTGCTCGTACCGATGCTGATGCAGCCGATCTGTTAACCTCTGACAGTGACACTTATGACAGTGAATTTATTACCGGCGAACGAACTTTTGAGGGATTCTTCCGTACCAGAGCGGGTATTGATCAAGCTATTAGTCGTGGTTTGGCCTATGCGCCGTATGCTGACTTGATATGGTGTGAAACATCAACGCCTGATATTGAAATGGCCCGTCGTTTTGCTGAGGCGATTCATGCTAAATATCCCGGCAAGTTGTTGGCTTACAACTGTTCTCCGTCGTTCAATTGGAAAAAGAATCTGGATGATAAGACGATTGCACGTTTCCAGGATGAGTTGTCAGCAATGGGTTATAAATTCCAATTTATTACTCTGGCGGGTATCCACAGTATGTGGTTCAACATGTTTGACCTGGCACATGCTTATGCTCAGGGTGAAGGTATGAAACATTATGTGGAGAAAGTACAGGAAAGAGAATTTGAATCAATGAACCGTGGTTATACCTTCTCTTCTCATCAACAGGAGGTTGGCACGGGTTATTTCGATAAAGTCACAACGATTATTCAAGGGGGAACATCGTCAGTAACCGCATTGACAGGTTCCACGGAAGAGCAGCAGTTCTGATTGTTATGTTTCAGCCTGCTTATTGCGGGCTGAATATATTGAGGAGTTGCGATGGGGATAGATTCAGCACATTTGATAGCACAAACCATTTTACAAGGATTCGATGCACAATATGGCCGCTTTCTGGAAGTGACTTCGGGTGCACAACAACGCTTTGAACAGGCCGACTGGCACGCTGTTCAGCAAGCGATGAAAAAGCGTATTAATCTTTATGATCATCATGTTGGGCTGGTGGTTGAGCAGCTTAAATGTATACATAGTGCTTTTGGATATGATGAAGAGTACATTGCCAAGGTAAAGGTTGTTTATACTGGCTTATTACCGGATTATCCCCGGTTTGAAATTGCCGAGAGTTTTTTTAATTCTGTTTATTGCCGTCTGTTTGAGCATCGCAATTTGACACCGGATAAATTATTTATTTTTACCTCGCAGCCTGCGCGTAGATTTCGGGATATTCCTCGCCCATTATCGCGTGACTTTTTCCCTAATGATAATCTCGCTTTAATGTTACGGACAATTCTTAATGATCTGCCGCTGCGTTTACCTTGGGAAAATCTGGAAAGAGATATTTATTATATTACCGACTATCTACAACAGACATTTCCAGTCGGAGAATTATTACAGGCAACTTTTCAGATAACTAATGAACTGTTTTATCGCAACAAAGCCGCTTGGTTAGTAGGTAAGATTTGCATTGGAGGTCAGGTTTATCCTTTCTTATTGCCGATCCATCATAACGAATCGGGCGGGATTTTTATCGATACCTGCCTGACTGATTATGCTGATGCTAGCATTGTATTTGGTTTCGCCCGTTCCTATTTTATGGTTTATGCGCCTTTGCCTGCGGCTTTGGTTGAATGGCTGAGAGAAATTCTGCCCGCCAAATCAACGTCTGAACTTTATATGGCAATCGGCTGCCAAAAGCATGGTAAGACAGAATATTACCGGGAATATCTGGCGTTTATTACCTTCTCCAAAGAAAAATTTATGATTGCTCCCGGTGTTAAAGGGATGGTGATGTTGGTATTCACTTCGCCTTCATTTGATCGCGTCTTCAAGGTGATTAAAGATCAATTTGCGCCGCAGAAAGAGGTGACACAGGAGCGGGTACAGGAGTGTTACCGTCTGGTCAAGGAACATGATCGTGTGGGGAGAATGGCCGACACGCAGGAATTTGAAAATTTCGTTATTGATAAAGCCCGCATCAGTCCTGAACTAATGGAAGAGTTGCAGAAAGAAGTGCCAGAAAAGCTGGAAGATTTGGGTGATAAAATCTTGATTAAACATCTGTATATGGAACGGCGGATGACACCGCTGAATATTTATATGGAACAGGTGGAAGAACGGAAGTTGAAAGATGTCATCGAAGAGTACGGTAATGCGATTAAACAGCTTGCTGCGGCGAATATTTTCCCTGGAGATATGTTGTTTAAAAACTTTGGTGTGACACGACATGGGCGTGTGGTGTTCTACGACTACGATGAAATCTGTTATATGACCGAGGTTAATTTTCGAGACATACCGCCGCCGCGTTACCCAGAAGATGAACTTGCCGGTGAACCGTGGTACAGCGTGGCGTCAAATGATGTTTTTCCTGAAGAATTCCGACATTTTCTTTGCACTGACAGTCGTATTCGCTGTTATTTTGAAGAGATGCATAGTGATTTATTTAAAGCAGACTACTGGCGGGCATTGCAAGAACGAATTAAAAACGGTCATGTGGAAGATGTGTTTGCATATCGCCACAAACAGCGGTTTAGTCAACGTATTGAAATAGAAACTTACTCTATTGCTAAAGTTTCAGCCTGATTTTATTGAGAATTGGCGTTTGTTGTTAGTAATCGCCATTTTCACCAATAGTTAATATTATTATCCTCATTAAATTATTTCTCTAAATTAAATACAAATTAATTTCTATTTGTTTTTATTGTGTGAGGTATGAATATTCCTAATAAAAATAAATTTTTGATTCAATATAATATATATTTATTATTAGGAAGGCATAATTGGAATGTGAGTTAAAAACATATATTTAATGGTTTCTTTAAGAAATAAAAATAGATCCACTTATTTGTGGAGGTTCTATAATTTTATAGAGTTTGGTAGTCAAGGATTTTTAGCCATGACTAGTGGTTGTAAAAATAATTGATATTTTTGACTCATAATTAAATACATGAAAATTCTCATATAACACATATATAACTTCGTGAAAATATTTAAGGATATAATCATGGCTAGTGTAATTTTATACGGTGATAAAATTCATATTAAAAACAATTTTAATAATGGAAATGGCGGCTATCTGGATACTAATGGTTATGCAACCGCACAAGGCGCAAAATATAACGTATACACGGCTACTTCGCCGACCCGAGCTCCGGGTACAGGTACGGGTACGTGGCAAATTTTGTCTGCGAGCGGAAAAGCCATAGGGACACAGATTTACAGTGGTGATATAGTATTTCTTTTCAATCTTTACCAGAATAATGGCGGATATCTCGGCACAAATGGTTATGCGCCATCACCTGAACTCTATAATGTTTATACGGCGGATAAAGCAGCACGTCCGGTTGAGACCCTGACATGGTACATTTTTTCAGATACAACCAGTGGATATGATGGTAAAGTTCGTGAAAGTGATGTTATCCGTTTTCTGAATGGTTATGATAGCGTACGTGGAGGATTTCTCGATACTTGTTTCAATGCTACTGTTCCTAACGAATTATATAATGTATATACTTCACGTCTTTCTAATCGAGGCAACGGAACAGGCACTTGGAATTTATCAAAAGTGATTTAATCAGGATGATACTCATCGATTAGTGTTCCATTAACTCATCCTTCTATACCCTATGGATTTCAAGTTGCATCGCGACGGCAAGGGAATGAATCCCCGGGAGCATAGATAACTATGTGACCGGGGTGAGTGAGTGCAGCCAACAAAGAGGCAGCTTGAAAGATGACGGGTATATATGTAAGAGTCCGGGGATGTCATTATTTTCGGATTCTTTATCTCATTTTTCATTGATATTATTCTTAAACTAGTTAAATAATTTCGTTGCTATTCTATTATATTGCCGATAATATTTTTAGCGGGATGATAAATTAAGTTAAATTTATTAATCTGAAAAGACAGGGCACGAAAGAATCAATACCCTGAGAACCATATGATAATTTAATAAAAAAAATTAACGAATCCCGCCATATTCTTTACTGATCTCTTTTGCAGCCCGGATCACCAAAGCACCAAGTTCAGTGATTCGATCATCGGTGATCCGTGAGACTGGGCCGGAAATGGAAATAGCGGCAAAGGCTTGGTGATGCTCATCATAAATACAGGCAGCAATACAGCGCAGACCTAAAGCATGTTCTTCATCATCGAACGAATACCCTTGTTTACGTGCTTGCTCCAGATTTTCTTTTAAATTCGAAGGGGTTGTCTTGGTATGTTGTGTGTAAGAATGAAGCCCTTTCTTATGCAGTAATTGAACCAGTTGGTTATCTGATAATGTTGAAAGGAATGCTTTACCAGCCCCAGAAGCATGCATAGGCAATTTACCCCCGATAGGGGCGGACATTCTCATCAATGCATTACACTGTACCTGATCGACAATAACCGCTTCATATTCACTATGATCAAGAATAGCTAAATTAACGGTTTCACCGGAATCTTCCATCAAACGGCGGAGAATCGGGTGAATGAGTGCCAATAAATTTCGGCTCTGTAAGAAACTACTGCCGACAATAAAAGTATGTGAACCGATAACCCACAACCCTAAATCGCCAATCTGACGGATAAAACCGTGCTGTTGCAAAGTGGTCAAAAGGCGGTGAGTGGTGGAATTTGGTAATCCGGCTTGTTGGGCTAAATCAGTCAAGGCGATACCACCGGGTGACTCGGAAATATATTCCAAAAGTGTCAGTCCGCGACTTAATGACTGTACTTGCCCGTTAGCAACAGCATTATTCGCCGTAATCTTAGTTTTTTTTGTTTTTTTACTGGTAACGGCAGTGCTCATCGAAATACCCTCTGAATAATAAGATGGAATTCATTTTCATTTCTCATTATGGACGATAAACCTGAAAAACACTCATCCGATGTGTGGGAAATGCTACCTGCCATTAGAATTTAAGGAAATCTCAAGGTTAGGTCTCGAATCATCATGATAGTTAACTCACTATAAATGTACAAGATTATTAAGATGGAAATGGTTTCCTGTCTATGGATATAAAGAGGCAACATTTTTGATTCAGCACGATATAAGCCAATATACCCGTCATCTTTCAAGTTGCTTCTTTGTTGGCTGCACTCACTCACCCCGGTCACATCGTTATCTATGCTCCCGGGGATTCGCTCCCTTGCCGCCGCGATGCATCTTGAAATCCATAGGGTATAAACTTGCTAGTACTTTTTGTGTGTAAATTGGACTCGTCTTATTAAAGTCATCTTCGTAGAATATGAAAACTTTTAGGAATTGACTCATTGTATTAATAGTATTTTAGTGGAAAGAGTTTGTAAATAACATCTCTGAATGATATGTATTAAATAATACCTTGAGAAATTTATAGGAAATATAGTTTTTATCTAACTATTTTTTGATTATATAATTACAAAAGAGCGTCTGTTATTGTTACAAATAATGTTTTATATTGCTTTAAATTATTCTGAGTTATTTGGATTAATTTTTTATATTTTCATTTTAATTATAAAAATATGAGAAAATATTATTAATTATATCAAGAGTAATATTTTGTTACTATTTTGTCGGAATGGGAGAGTTTAATGAAACGCATTTTTTTGATTATCTGTTTTTTAGCAGCTTTAATTGTTGCGATTATTCAGGGTATCGGTTTGGTACTTCCTGATAAAGTCCCGGTTGAATATTTCAAAGAAAGTGGATTCAAGAATGTGATGAGAACACTTGGTGTTATTGCTGCGGAACCTCATCCTGCGGCTTCAACACAGCAAGCGTTAGTTCGGGCTTACCTGATTAACGAAATGAATGAGGTGGGATATAGCGTCACTGAACAGACATTTCATTACACGGCAGATGATTTGGCCTCTCAGCAGAAGAGAATATATTCAAGCCTCGATAGTCAACAACGCCGAGCTTTTGATAAAGAGTTTACCAGGATAAATACAGGCAACTTTGCAAAACAAGTGGAGGAACAATCGGAATTAACTGGAACGAACCTTATCGCCAAATTGGAGGTTCCTTCGCCAGAAGGAACTTTATTATTCGTTGCACATTATGACAGTGTTAGAACTGCGCCAGGAGCCAGTGATAATGGTATAGCCGTCGCCTCGGTACTCCAATTAATGCGGGATCTTGCTGAAAGAACGGATATAAAAAATAACGTTATATTCTTATTCTCTGATGCTGAAGAGTTGGGATTACTCGGTGCGCATCACTTTGTTAAGAATATTAATGAGATCGCGACTCAACCAATAGATGTTGTTTTTAATTTTGATGCTCGGGGAAATAATGGCGTGCCACTCTTATTTGAGACATCAGCAAAAAATCTTGCTCTTGTTTCAGAATGGAATCGGCATGCTTATAAGCCGGTAGCTTTTTCATTTAGCCCTATTGTGTACCAAATGTTGCAGAATAATACAGATTTTAGCGTCTTTCTGGATAGAGGGTTTACTGGGATGAATTTTGCTACGATCTTGGGTTACGAGCATTACCACCGTATGAGTGATACTGTTGAGAATCTTAACCTTGGAACTTTGTGGCGATATCAGCGAACGATTCGAGATTTAGGCGCGCATTTCGCGGTAAAAGATGAGATTAACTTGTTTAAAGAAAGTGTAGATGCAGTTTACTTTCCTGTACCCTATATTGGGCTTATTATCATATCTATATTTTCCGCTTTCGTTACAGGTATTTTAACATTTTTACTCTCTATCTCATTAGCGATAAGAAATATATGGTTTTCATCTTCACTCCGAACAGTATCAAATATCCAGAGCATTTTAAGGATACTTGCTGGATTATTTAGCCTTATCGTAGCATTAATCGTACCCACAGCTTCTTATCTTATTACATTACCTGTTTTGTTGTTTCTATTAACGGATTTGATGTTGCGGGAGTTCAATAAATTTAGCATTGCGTTGATTTTATTAATTATCTGTACTTATATTACATCTATTCTCTATGTTCCAATTATATACCTTGTTTCTGTCGGATTACATGCTCCTGTAGTGGGGGGCGCACTCGCTATTCTGCCAATGCTTATTTTAGGATTTGGTATAGCCGGTTTTTGGAAACGAGTGATTTAATTCTATACCCGTCATCTTTCAAGTTGCCTCTTTGTTGGCTGCACTCGTTCACCCCGGTCACATAGTTACCTATGCTCCCGGGGATTCTCTCCCTTGCCGTCGCGATTCATCTTGAAATCCATAAGGTATACAAAATTAGTCGTTATAATTAAAACTAATATAAAACCAGTCATAAAGTAAGATAACAGAATGAATGGTTCATTTCATAAACTAAATAGTAGTAATGATATAATTCATGAAGATTAATAATTTTGCCATGTAAAGTATATAAGGAAGTAATATAAACGGATTTGTGAAAATAATGTTAGGAAATAATTTTTTGAATATATTTTCAAATTGACTCATGAATAAATTTCATTTTTTTATGTGTTATTTAAACTAAGATTATCTCTTGTTACTATTAACTGTTTGTTGTTTTATATGGTTATATACCCGTCATCTTTCAAGTTGCCTCTTTGTTGGCTGCACTCGCTCACCCCGGTCACATAGTTTGCTATGCTCCCGGGGATTCACTCCCTTGCCGTCGTGATGCATCTTGAAATCTATAGGGTATAGCTTTCTATCAATATTGTTTCATGTAAATTCAATACATTTAAAATTGATATTTTATTATTGATTTATAACTTATCTATTAATATTTAAATGGTATGATTTACATTTGAAATTAAATTTTTCTAATGTGTAAAATAATTTTTCCAGCGAATAATTTATAAAATAATATATGTTCCTTGCTTTATCTATAGCCTGTTACTAAGAAAGTATAAGGGGCTTTTATATTGGTTAATAACAAATTAGAAAATCACTAATAACCCGGCGATATGGACAAGTATTTGACACCTATCGCACTGAAAATAAAATTTTTTTGGCGGATTTATCGCCAATGCCAGTCACTGGAGCGTGACGTAGTTGTTGGGAGCATATAGATATGAAAAATAATATTAACGGTAATCATTTTAAAGTCGCTGGTAATTTCCTCTGTAATTATAAAGTTTATCAGGGAGATAGTCATGGCAGAGTTGTTATATTGTTACCTGCTATTGGTGTGGAAATCAGGAAATATGACGCTTTAATACAACAACTGGTAAAAGAGGGTTTTCAGGTTGTCACTGCTGATATGCCAGGTTATGGAGACAATCAACCTAAACCAAGTCGAAAAAATGATTATAACTATTCTGATCTGTTGCGGGATTATCTTCCGGCAATGTTAGACAAGGCTGTTGAATTAAATAGCAATAAAATTCCTATTGTCTTTGGTCACAGTCTTGGGGGGCATATTGCGACGCTCTTTGCCAGCTCAACTGACAGGCCATTTTCTCTGTTTTGTGTGGCAACCGGGAACGTGTGGTATAAGAATTGGCAGGGAATGGGGAGGGTTCAGATAATAACAGCAGCTATTATTTTTAACATTTTGACTGCGTTATATGGTTATCTCCCTGGGAAAAAGATTGGTTTTGGCATAAGAGAAGCTAAGGGGTTAATGCGGGATTGGTCCAGAACTGCTTGTACGGGAAATTATTATCATGTCCGTGCTTATAAGGGGAAGGAGAATAAGCATTTATCCAAGGCTGTTTATATCTGTGTTAAAGGAGATAATTGGGCTCCGTTGAGGTCTACTCAAGTATTAGCAAGTCTTATACCTAATGCAGAAGTTAGGGAAATAACTTTATCTTTCAAAGGTAATCCTCATAGCGCCTGGATTAAACAGCCAGGCGATATTATTGCAATCATGAAAAAAGAAATGATGGAGAATAGCGATGATTAATACATTTAAAATTCTGCGTTGGGAATTTTTTGGATTGTTTTTTATCAGTTTATTTCTGACCTGGCAGCTTGAGAGTTATATAAATTGGTGGCAATTTATTGTGTTATTTTTTCTGATTGATATTATTGGTTATTACCCAGGGCGGATCTGGAGTTTACTGAATAAAAAAGAAACTCCTCCTCCAGCTTTTTATACCATTTATAATATTTGCCATAATTTATTCACACTCAGTGTGATGAGTTTGCTCTGGATCTGGTTCTTTAAGGACAATTACAGTGTTATTGCACTATTTGTCCATATCTGCTTGGATCGAGGTGTACTGGGAAATTTTCCTAAGTTATCTATTAATATATTTAAGCAGCCGACTGTTCATTGAAACAAATAATTATATCTCCTAGAGATAACTTATTTGGAGAGGCATTTATTTATGAATTTAATTAAACAGGCATCGGAAGTAGAAATGCGGGCAAAAGATTGGGGCTTGGATGAATGGTTCACTGAACAGATAAGTGTTGAGCAAAGAAAAAGAACCCACTATGCCAATGATCCTAAATTAACCTATTTGCCGGGTGATTTACGAGAGTCTCTGATCAGGGAACTTTCTTTTAAATCGATTTCGGAATATGAGGCAACGAAAGCATTATTGTTACTTGCAGATAAGGCTCCTGATAATATCAACTTTGATTATATGTTGACTCAGATATTTGATGAAGGTAGACATGCTAAATTATTCAGAGAACATCTGGTCAGAATAGGCTTTGCGGATATTGACAATGTGGCCGGAAAAATGGAAAGCCTCTTGCGAGGAAAAATGACCAATATGTTGGAAACATTGAGAATTTATTTCGATAAGTGGGTGGTGTTGAAAAATGACTACATTGCAGGCGTGTTAATCATTACTGTTGTTCTGGAAGGCGTGCTTGCGCCAACGTCAGAGCTCAGCGAAATCAAGTGGCGCCCTTTTGATATTGTTGCCGCCGAGACACAGGCCAGAGCCAATGCTGATGAATTAAGACATCTGACAGTGTGTGCAAATATCGTCAAGATGGCACTCGAAAATGAGAGTTCTCTAAAGCAATCGGCTCTTGAGTGTATAGAAGAAGGGCTGGCGTTATGGAACCAGGTATCTGTTGATGACTTGTTTGTGGAGCGTGAAATGTTCTATCAACGGGGTATGCAGAACCATTTGCGCTTTATTGAAGGTTATGAATTAGCACCTGGGATGTTGTTGTCCGATTCTACGGTGGAATCTCGCCTTGAGCTCTCTCATTCCTTGGTCGAACAGATGCAGCAGTCACGCCTTAAGTACATGGGTTTAGTGTAGATATTGGCCTTATTCAGCAGGTTGTTTGAATAGGCTAAGGAGAATTAAAAATGACAAATATTGTTGAAGAACTCAGGAAGAATAGCGGGAAATACCAACATTTGACACCAGATAGATTGAAAAGATTGTTATTGGGTTCTGAGGCCGCTTCACAATGCCTACGTTTGATGTCTCAATCCAATATGGATGGGCTTCATCAAGTAGGTAATACTATCCGTGAAGCCTCTGCATGGCTTCCCGCCGTTGGTATTGCCTTAACAATGCATAATCATATTGTACTGGCTTGCAGTAAATTTCCCGATATATTCGAAGACAGCAACGTATTATTGAATGAAGTTATGACATCAAAAGCGTTGGTTGCTTCCGCTTTTGCGGAGGGACTACCTGGGACGAATATTTTTATACCATCGCTTAAAATGCATTCTAAAGAGGGGAAGCTGTTTGTTAATGGTTCGAAGAAACCTTGTTCCTTATCTTCGATTGCTGACTATTATGTGTTATCGGTCTGCGATACTGATAATAATAATGATATGAGGATAGTATTGGTTTCTAAATCGGATCAGAATTTTAAGGTTATTCCTTTCTGGCGACTGGGGATTATGGCTGAAAGTGATAATCAAGAAGTTAAATTTTCGGATACCGAAATTTCATTAAAACGACTTTCTCATTATAAGGGACTGGAACAGCAAATAATTCTTTCCTATGGTTTATCGCTATTTAATTACTTTGCTGCTAATACATACTCAGGTATTCTTGATGGGCTGACTCGTTTTATTCCTGAGAAAGTAGTAGAACAGCAACCAATTAAATATACCTTGACCCAATCTGATTATAAGATTAATGTTATTCTCGGTCAGATGTTGATTATTGCCTTTTATGCCAGCCAGGATGAAAACGCCGCCCATAAAATTCTCGCGTTACGTTATACCTTGGAAAAGATCCTTGAGGAAACTGCCAGTTTCATATTTCGATGTTGCGGTGGGATTAAGGTAATGACAACACCAGAAATTATGAATTTCTATTTGGCAGTACAGTTATTTAAATTTCATCCGATAGGAGAATTCCAAATGATTAACCAGATCATGCAGCAAGCTTAATTACTTTTAGAATCACCTATTTATAACTCAAGGATTTTTCCATGCTGTTTACAGCATGACTTTGTGCACCTAAAAAAAAGAGAGAGAACTATGTTTGTTAATCAATATCGTGAGAGTTTATTAAACTCTGTGGGCCTTGAACTGGATATCAAGTCTGCTCAAGATAACCAGCTTACATTATCGGATGGCCGGGTTGTTAAGGATTTTTTGGCTCAATATGGCGCACTGCCATTTGGGCATAATCCTGATTTCGCTATCGCTGAAATTGACAGATTCACTAAAGATAAAGAGCCTATCTTCTTTCAGCCCAATATTCACAAAAAGGTACGGCTATTGGCTGAAATGCTTGCGGAGCAAATAGATAAGGAAAAATATACCCACTGTACTTTTACTAACAGTGGTGCTGAAACAGTAGAAGCTGCGATTAAATTTACCCGTCTGTTTACTGGCAGAAAGCGTATTCTGAGTTTGCATCGCAGTTTTCACGGAAAAACCTATTCGGCATTATCCGCTACGGGATCAAATCGGTTTAAAGCCGATTTCATTTACGATGATAAATTATATGAGCAGGTTGATAGTGAAGATTTAGATGAAATAAAAAGAAAGCTGGAGAGCCGGGAATTTGCCGCATTTATCATTGAGCCGGTGCAAGGAGAAGGCGGAATGAAAGTGATTCCACCAGATACCTTGTCCAGTATTTTGGCACTGTGTAAAGACAATGGCACATTGTCAGTATTTGACGAAGTTCAGACGGGTATCGGTAGACTTGGGGCATTTTGTGCGGCCACGCTCTACGCTTTGAAACCGGATGTTATCCTGTTTTCTAAAGCGCTGGGGGCAGGTATTTCGCCGATTGGTGCGATGTTATATTCAGATGAGCTTTATTTATCCGAGTTCGACAGGAAACATAGCTCCACTTTTGCCAATAACGTTCTAGCCGCAACGATGGGGATTGCGGTTATCGAGCATCTGACTAAAGAGGAGGGTAAAGCGTTAACTCATATTCAAGAAGTCAGCCGTTATGTTGATGAATGTCTTGAACAATTGTCTGCTAAATATCCAGAGCATTTTTACTGGCAAGGGGCTGGGTTGATGCGTGGCCTTGAAATACAGGACAGCAAAGCGGCTTCCAACATATTTATCAATTTCAGTCAAAAAAGCGGTGGCCTGGCTTATATCATTTGTAGTTTCTTATTGAAACATTATGGTCTTTTCACCATGCCGTTAATGTCTCGTCCTTGTTCTGTACGTTTTGAGCCACCGCTTAACGTTTCCAAAGAGGATATTAAGACGTTTTTCACCGCTTTTGGTGAGGTATGTCAACTGGTTGTGAATGGGCGATATGACATTCTTTTTTCACACTTGATAGACATACCTGTTGCGGATCTCCCACCCGCTTCGGTGAGTTATCCAATTTCAAAAAATAACAACTTGGCTCAGATTAAAGCGCCTATCCCTGGATTAATTGAGGGTAAGAAATTCGCTTTCTTGATTCATACCACTTCGGTTAATGAGCTCGCTCACTCTTATTGCGTGTCAATAAAGGAGAATTACACGCAGGAGCAGCAGAAACAGCTCGGTAATTGGATCACGCAGGTTTCTTCAATTGATTTTAATCCTGATATCGCTGTTGAGTTTGGTGTCGAAAGTTCAACGGCATATGCTAATGGTATGCTCCTTTTCTCACCCATTAGTCCCGAAGATATGATGGCATTGTCAGCGAAAGAACGGGCGGTATTGATGAAGGAATATCTTGATGTGGCAGAGAAAAATGGCGCTGAAATCGTTGGCTTAGGGGCTTATACCTCGGTTATTACTAATGGTGGTACTAGCTTGGTGAATAATCGGCAGGGTCGGATATTGACTAATGGCAACTCTCTGACAGCGGTGGCGGTGATTGAGGGGATACGCTCAATATTGATTGAGAATGCATCCCGGCAAACATTGGCGGTAGTGGGTGCCAGAGGCTCCGTAGGCAGGCTTTCAGTCATTGGCTTAGCTCATAACTTTGGCCGGATTATCTTAGTTAGCCGCCCCAATAGAGCACGCATATTGCTCTCTGAACTGACCAAGGCGCTTCTTTCCGCAGTGTTAAGGACGCATGATGTTATCCAGCCAGATTCGGTCATGGATAAAATGAGAAAATGGCTTTTTAAACAAAATCCGGGTGTGACAGATGCACAAATATTACATCAGCAAGTTCTTGAAGTCGTTGATACCTTTGGTTTGGAAGCGATAGAGAGTTATGAACATTCTTTGAGTCAGGCTGATTTTATTGTTTCGGCAACGAGTGAAGGTAAGCCTTTCTTGAATACACATTACTTGAAAGATTCCGCCATCGTTTTTGATGCGGCCAGACCTTTCGATTTCATTCGTGATGGCAACCGTCAAATTTACGAAGGGGGATTGGTCTATCAGCCTGAGAAAGTGGCTTATAGCGATTGCAACGTGATCGATGTACCTGCGGGGGTAAATCTCGCCTGTTTATCAGAAACTATTGCCGTGGCGCTTGAAGGGGTGAGTGTTCATCAAAGTATCGGTAAATCTATTGATTATAATGATGCATTGGCGATTCGGGATATTGCCAGGAAGCATGGGTTCATCCCTGTCCAGTATTCCCGAAATAATCAAGGTGAGCGTTATGAGCATGTTGCTTGATGCTCCCCAGATTATTGCCACCGGGAACGCTCAAGATGTTCTTGGCAACAGTCATCTCAGAAAAGTGCTTTGCTATTCAAAGCACCCGTTGAGTAGCCTGTTGTTCAATAGTGAAACATATTGGTTTACTCATCAAAAGGGGGCTATTGGTTTCTTTCAGGACAAAAATCTGCATATGTGTGTAGGCGGTATTTTGGCTTCTGGCGAAGAACGAGCTGCACTTTTACACTCTTTTCTCAACTTCACCAGAGAAAAGCGGGCTTTCCCGGTTTTTCTGCACGGTGATGAGAGCGATTTTGTATTGTTGAAAAATAATGGCTTTTCTGTAAACCAACTTGGGGCAAGTTATTCATTGAGCCTTGATGGATATAACATGAAAGGTAAACGGTTTCAGCAGCTTAGAAATAAAATCAATAAATCTAGAAGAGCGGGGATTTCCGTTCGAGAGATCTGCTCACAAGAGGAATATTATCGATTTAAACCACAACTAGAACATATTAATCAGCTTTGGCTGAAAGAAAAACATGCGAAGGCCCTGAAAAAATTGGTGATTGATTTCAACACGGTGGAAGTGAGTTCAGGCCAGCACAGAGTATATATTGCAACTCAGGGAGAACAAATTCAGGCATATATTGTTTATAGCTACACTTGGGGGGAAACATCGGGATGGTTTCATAATCTATCTCGAAAAAAACCGGATATACCCGACGGCACGATGCAGTTTATTAATGAAACGGCGATTAATGACTTCCTGAAAGAGGGTGTAGTTTCCTACCTTCATTTGGGCTTCACGCCTTTGGTGGAGTTCGGCGAGGAGGGATACATTAATGACTCGGCAATCTTTTATAAAGTTGCCAAATGGTTGTCATCAAAAGGCGGCATTGTTTATCCTGCTGCTTCGCAACGTCAATATAAAATGAGCTGGCGGCCATCGTTGATTGAACCGGAATATATTGCTTTCCCCAAGGGAAAGGCCATGAAGGCATTATGGTCAACATTGCGAACGACTAATAGTATCTAAGTTATAAAAAGTCTTCTCTTAATGTTAGATAGCAGGTGATCAGTCGGGGCTAAAAATACTGGGCTGATCACCTATCATGGTTAATAATTGACTGTGTATTGATAGCCCTTTTTTTATCAAGATCATATAATTGTTCTACGTATAATTTCCCTAATAAATGAGAAAATAATGTTTTTTTAAAATCTCCCTGTGATTTTCCATCCCTCAATATAATTAAATGTGTAAGTGAAAATACTAACTAATTCACACAGAGATTTACAACATAAACTATTTTAAAAGAGATAGAAAAATTAAAATAAATTTTTCATGATTCTGCCGGTGAATCTGCATTTCCGTACTAAAGAAAATGAAGAAAGAGGGAGTATTACTATTATGAGGATCCATTATGAGGATCCATTTAGGCTGGCTGTAGCAGCTATTTTTTATTGTAGTATAAGATTCCGCTCAGTCTTTTGGCTGAGCGAAATATCAAATACCTGAAAAATTATACTTATTCAAACAAACGTTGATGAAGCGTTTGAACAATTTGTTCTGCATCTTTGCCTTGAACAAGCAAGCATAGGTTATGGTTACTGGCGCCATGGCTGATCATACGAAGATTGAATTTTTCCAACACACTAAAAACCTTTTTTCCTAATCCGTTGGTTTGAGAAAGCTGATTACCAATAATTGCCACCAGCGCCAGATCTTCTTCCACTTCAACCCGACACAGCGTCGAAAGCTCTGTCATCAGCGCATTGGTCAGCAGGCTGCCATTTGTGCTAGTGGAGCCGGTGGTGTCGAGTGTTAATGCCACATTGACTTCGGAGGTGGTGATCAAATCCACCGAGATATTATGGCGTGACAAAATGGTAAATATTTCAGCCAAAAAACCCTGTGCGTGCAGCATTTTCAGACTGTGTAGTGTCAGTAACGTCTGTTTTTGTCGCAGGGCGATAGCACGGAACTGTGGTGCGGTTTCTGTGGTATCACAAACCAGCGTACCACCAGCCTGTGGGGTTTTACTGGAGCCGACAAAGACTGGAATGCCACAACGAATAGCCGGAAACAGTGTTGCCGGATGTAGGATTTTGGCGCCAAAGGTTGCCATCTCCGCCGCTTCATCAAAGGCGATCTTATCAATTCGTTGCGCGGTTGGAACGACGCGGGGATCAGTGGTGTAAATGCCCGGCACATCTGTCCAGATATCAACGCGTTTCATACCAAGGGCTTCTCCCAGGAGTGCCGCAGTATAATCGCTGCCACCGCGTCCTAGTGTAGTGGTACGACCATTCTCTTCACGGCCAATAAAACCTTGGGTGACAATCAGGCTATTTTTTAGCTGTGGTAAGAGATGTTCCGTTGCCAGCGATTGAAGTTGTTCAGGGTTTGGTTCTGCACGGCCAAAACTATCGTCGGTATACATCACTTTGCGTATATCAAACCATTCGGCATCTTTACCGCGCTGGCGAAGCAATTCGGTAAACAATCGTGTGGACATCAGTTCACCGTGGCTGACTAATTCATCGGTCAGAGCCGCAGAGGTTGCCAGAGATGCGGCTTTAGCAAGGGTTTTAATATTTTCCAGTAGGCGATCAATCTCTTGACGAATCGTATCGGATTCATGCAAACGATCAATAATTGCGTATTGAATGGAGTGAATCTGTTTCAAGTAGTCAGCCCGCTTATCTGCATAGCAGCCTTCCGATAATGCAACTAATAAGTTTGTTATACCGGCAGAAGCAGACAGCACAACCACACGTACTGCTTTATTTGCCAGTACGATATCTGCACTGTTATTCATGGCATCGAAATTTGCCACGCTGGTACCACCAAATTTTGCGACTACATGCCCGTCAATTTCTGGGCATTGGGATGAAACAGCACTCATTGCGATAACCTTCTATTAACTGTTAACTGGATAGTCTTTTAGAAATATCGGGTTAACCGGTTTGAGTCAACGGAGTGAAGAGTGACATCAATATCTTTCATGACGCTATGAGAATCATAAAATAAATTGAGGATAGTAGAGAGGGTGATTGTTTTTTGTACGACACAGCAAATAGAGCTAGAAAAACTTAATCGTTTTGACCAATATCAGTGATTACAGGAAAAGAGACTCGAATCATAGAATTACAGGTTACAATCTTTCTTTACTCCCAATTACTTACAGCCAGTTGATAGAGAGCATAGCTATGAAAAATATCAATCCTAGTCAAACCGCAGCTTGGAAAGCGTTAGAACAGCATTTTGCGCAGATAAAGGACATTCACCTACGTGAATTGTTTGAACAGGACCCAAATCGTTTTGCTAAGTTCTCAGCCACGTTCGATGACCAGATCTTGGTGGATTTTTCAAAAAATCGCATCACAACCGAGACATTAGAAAAGTTGCAGGCACTTGCTAAAGAGACGGATGTTGCCGGAGCTATTCGCAGTCTATTTTCGGGTGAGAAAATTAACCGTACTGAAGATCGCGCGGTACTGCATATTGCGCTACGTAATCGCAGCAATACCCCGATTGTGGTTGACGGGGAAGAGGTTATGCAGCAGGTCAACGCGGTGTTGGCAAAAATGAAGGATTTCAGTGAGCGCGTGATTAATGGCGAGTGGAAAGGTTATACCGGTAAGGTGATGACTGATGTGGTGAATATCGGTATCGGTGGTTCAGATCTCGGCCCTTATATGGTGTCGGAAGCGCTGAAACCTTATAAGAATCACCTGAATATGCATTTTGTTTCTAATGTTGATGGAACCCATATTGCGGAGACCTTGAAAGCGCTTAACCCGGAAACGACGCTATTCCTCATTGCTTCCAAGACGTTCACTACGCAAGAAACAATGACCAATGCTCACTCCGCCCGTGACTGGTTCCTAAAAAGCGCCGGTGATGAAGAGTATATTGCAAAGCATTTTGCGGCGCTCTCTACAAATGAACGGGAAGTTAAGCAATTTGGGATTGATACCAAAAATATGTTTGAGTTTTGGGATTGGGTCGGTGGCCGTTATTCGTTGTGGTCAGCGATTGGTTTGTCTATTGCACTCTCTGTCGGGTTTGAAAATTTTGAACAATTGCTGAGTGGGGCGCATGCAATGGATCAGCATTTTGCCAATACCCCATTTGAGCAAAATATTCCTGTATTGCTGGCGTTAATCGGTATTTGGTACAACAATTTCTTTGGCGCAGAAACGGAAGCGATTCTGCCATACGATCAGTATATGCATCGCTTTGCTGCCTATTTTCAGCAAGGCAATATGGAATCCAATGGTAAATATATCGATCGCAATGGTCATCCGGTGAATTACCAAACCGGGCCAATCATCTGGGGAGAGCCTGGAACAAACGGTCAGCATGCGTTCTATCAACTTATTCATCAGGGAACGAAACTGATCCCCTGCGATTTTATCGCGCCCGCTATCAGCCATAACCCATTGAGTGACCATCACAGCAAATTGTTATCCAACTTTTTTGCTCAGACAGAAGCACTAGCCTTTGGCAAATCTCGTAATCAGGTGGATGCTGAATTTACCGCCAGCGGCAAAACGGCGGTTGAAGTTGAGCATGTTGCCCCATTTAAAGTGTTTGAAGGAAATCGCCCGACCAATTCTATTCTGTTACGTGAAATTACCCCATTTAGCTTGGGGACGTTGATTGCCATGTATGAACATAAGATATTTGTACAAGGGGTGATTCTCAACATCTTTACTTTTGATCAGTGGGGAGTTGAATTAGGTAAGCAATTGGCTAACCGTATTTTGCCGGAACTTAAGGATGATAATAGGGTTGTCAGCCACGATAGTTCGACAAATGGGTTGATTAACCGTTTTAAAGCATGGCGTTAATCACTTATTCTGAGTCAGAAGCTTAATCGATATGAGCGAATTATGTTCATCATAATTCGCTTATTTTTAGTCAACAATATTTATAGAATCTGTTATACCCGTCATCTTTCAAGTTGCCTCTTTGTTGGCTGCACTCGCTCACCCCGGTCACATAGTTTCCTATGCTCCCGGGGATTCACTCCCTTGCCGTCGCGATGCATCTTGAAATCTATAGGGTATATAACTTTTTATTCTGTATACCTGCAACGTGGTATTCTCTGCGGTTATCAATTGTACTGTCGGATAAAAGAAATTTGTCCTAATGGAAAAGCGTATGTCAACTGACTCAATATTAACAACGGTGCCTATTCAGTGGCTTTCGGTGGATTCACCCGTTTTGCCTGATGAGGCTTTAGACTGGTTGATGGAATTGGGCTCAATGACCCGCCGTTTTGAGCAATACTGCAACTGTGTTCGTATCATACCATTCAGAGAATGTTTTATTACCGAGGAACAACTTTCTGATGAAAATGAGCGTTTGCTAACGGGTCAACGATATTGGCTGCGTGAGATCATACTGTGCGGTGATAATATCCCCTGGCTATTGGGGCGGACGCTAATCCCTGAAACAACATTAACCGGTCCTGATGAAAGTTTGGTTGATTTAGGAACAGTCCCACTGGGGCGATATCTTTTTAGTGGTAATAAATTGGCGCGAGACTATATTCATGTAGGGCAGCAGGGGAACCGTTGGGCAAGACGATCATTGTTGAGGTTATCAGGCAAGCCATTATTATTAACCGAAGTCTTTTTACCTGAATCACCGGTGTATAAAAGGTAAAATTTAAAAGGGGGAAACAGAAGTGGCGGGAAGTATGGCGCAAAGTAAATGGCTGGCCTATTGCCGTTTAGTGCGTATTAACAAACCTATAGGTGCATTATTGTTGTTGTGGCCGACTTTCTGGGCTTTGTGGATGGCCGGTAAAGGTATCCCGGATATGCATATATTATTGGTCTTTATTGCTGGTGTGTTTCTGATGCGTGCAGCAGGGTGTGCAATCAATGATTTTGCTGACAGAAAATTTGATGGTTGTGTTGAACGCACAAAAACACGTCCCCTGCCGAGTGGTGCTATTAGTGAGAAAGAGAGCAAGATCCTATTTGTCGTACTCGCGCTGGTTTCTTTCGGTCTGGTTCTCACCCTGAATAAAATGGCTATCTGGTTGTCAGCCGTTGGGTTGGCTCTGGCTTGGCTTTACCCCTTTGTTAAACGGGTTAGTCATCTTCCTCAGTTTGTACTGGGGGCCGCTTATGGTTGGGCTATTCCTATGGGATTTGCGGCGGTTAGTGAGTCCTTACCACTAGAGTGTTGGTTGTTATTCCTGGTTAATATCTTCTGGTCGGTTATTTATGATACACAGTATGCGATGGTCGATCGAAACGATGATCTAAAAATTGGCGTGAAGTCCACCGCTATTCTGTTTGGTCGTTTCGACAAGTTGATTATTGGGTTATTGCAACTCGCTATGTTATTGATGCTGGTGCTGGTGGGGTATCTGATAAATCTGGGCGGTATCTATTATTGGTCACTGTTGCTTGCGGGCACTTTATTTATTTATCAGCAGAAATTGATCGCTGGTCGGGAAAGAGAGCTTTGTTTTCAGGCATTCCTCAATAATAACTACGTTGGTCTGGTGCTATTTCTTGGTATCTTCTTTAGCTATGTCTGAAATAGCTGGTGATAATGTAAAGAACAACCATTATCACCAGAATTTATACCCGTCATCTTTCAAGTTGCCTCTTTGTTGGCTGTACTCACTCACCCCGGTCACATAGTTATCTATGCTCCCGGGGATTCGCTCCCTTGCCGCCGCGATGCATCTTGAAATCCATAGGGTATATACCCGTCATCTTTCAAGTTGCCTCTTTGTTGGCTGTACTCGTTCACCCCGGTCACATAGTTCGCTATGCTCCCGGGGATTCACTCCCTTGCCGTCGCGATGCATCTTGAAATCCATAGGGTATGAGAAGCTTATCCTTCCCTGGCACTCTCTTCGGTATCGTTGTGTTCTGGTGGTAAACTGACGCTCTCGATAGTAAGACGAATTTCAGGTGACATCAGTTCACCTAATACCTGATACAGCTCCTGGGTATTTGCTGTAATCGCATTACCACTGTCACTGATATAACCTTCTTCGCGTAGTGTATTGACCGACGTAGTAAATACCGCCTTATCAAAGAATTCCGGTGCGTTGATGCCATGCAATACCGACAAACGTTGCGCTAACATCCGGCTCTCTTTTTCCAGCACTCCCCGGCTGATTATTGGGTTAGCGTTCAGTAAAGAGAGTGTGATGGCATAACGTTGCAGTGTTTCACGGACACCGGCTGCCAGTAATTGCAGGGGACGGATACGTGCTGGATTAAGCACCAGCATGCCATGTTCCTTGTTACAGATAAGGCACTGGCGGGTCAGCTCGTTGATCAGCGTATTAACCACTTCTGGCAGCTCTGTTTTGCTATAACGCATAAACAGCTCGGCTTTAAGGAGTGGATAAATGATCGCGACCTGGCTTAACAGCGCTTCACGGCTGATACGGCGATGATGAATAACGATGCAGGCAATCAGTGATGGCAGTACTAATAGATGTTGGATATTGTTGCGGTAGTAGGTCATCAAAACTGCACGATCACGTGGCAGAATGATAATGTCACCCATACTGTCTTTGTCTACCTCGAACTTATCCATTTGCAGAGCGTGTTCTAGCAACTCCTCCGCAGTTTTCTTTGGTACGGTGACATCAGCAGCGTAGGGTGCATTGTGCATGAGCTGTATATAACACTCCAGTTGCTCAAGCAGTTGCTCACGAGTGAGTGCTCGCTGACGTGACGAAAGCAGGGCAGTTGAACACAAGTTAATTGCGTTAGCTGCCGCCGTGTTGTTGATGTTTACCATAATCTTCTCAGACAGTTGATTGACTGCCGGATTGAACCATTCGGGGCGATGGAATTCTATTGGATCAATAGAATCGCGCCAGCTAGGAACATGGTTGTTAAGGTATTGGATCAACGGGATGGGTTCGCCAAAGTTGACATAGCCTTGCCCCAGATTACGAAGTTTGCGCAAACCGCGTATCATCTGGAAAAAGCCCTCTTTCTCTTTGGTTGCGCCACGTAGCTCTTTGGCATAGGTAGCAACTTCCATCACATGTTCGTAGCCGATATAAATTGGAATAATGGTAATTGGACGTGATTCTCCTCTCAACAGCGCCTGTAACGTCATGGACAGCGTACCTGTTTTGGGATCGAGTAAACGACCGGTCCTGGAGCGACCGCCTTCCATAAAGTATTCAACAGAATAACCTCGGGCAAATAATTCACCTAGATATTCCCGGAATATCGTGGCGTACAGTTTATTACCCTTAAACGTGCGGCGGATGAAAAATGCACCAAGGCGGCGGAATATTGGTCCTGCTGGCCAAAAATTCAGGTTGATGCCCGCGGCGATATGGGGCGGCACCAAGCCCTGATGGTAGAGCACGTAGGAGAGCAGCAAATAATCCATGTGGCTACGGTGGCAGGGCGCATAAACCAGTTCGTGACCATCCTGTGCCAGACGGCGGATGCGTTCAGCATTGTGAACATTGATCCCTTGATACAGACGGTTCCAAGTCCAACCCAGTACACGGCCTGACAGCCTTACCGTTTCATAAGAGAAATTCGCAGCAATCTCTTCCATCATGTTAATGGCATTCTGTCGCGCTTTCTCATGTGAGATTTTCTTGCCGCGGGCCTCATCAGAGACTGCCTTTTCTATTGCTTTTGATGCCAGTAACTTGTTAAACAGCTCTTGCCGAACCGGCAGGCGTGGGCCAACGGCTGCCAGGCGTTGACGTGAATAGTGCATTCGTGCCACACGAGCCAGCTTATGGGCAATAGTCTTGTCAGTGCCATGCTCAGTTGCCATATAGCGTAGAGATACTGTGTTTGAAAAGCGCACAAAACTATCTCGGCCTAGCCAGAGAATGGCAAAGAATTTTTGGATACCATTGAGTAGCCGCAAATGTGGTGTACTCTGCCCTTCGCGTCCGGGGGAACGGCCGAACATGACAGAAACTGGCAGCATTTGAATATCCAGATTGGGATTATTACGATGCAGATCCAGATAAGCATGGAAAATTTTTACGGATTCTTGCTTTGGTGCACAATAGCGGAATACACGTGGACCATTATCGATAAATACATAGCTGGGAAGTTCAGTGTCACCGATCTCCAGTAAATTTAATGGGTCCGGCAGATCCTGCTCAAGACATTGCTGACGTAATGCCAGTAAGTCTGCTTTGGAGTGATATGGCAGCACGTACAGAACCGGGCGTGTCGTATCGAGCCGCAATTCAGTAATCGGATCTGTAGGGATAAGTTTGCTCTTTACCAGTATTTTTAGTGGTAAATTCAATAATTTATAATATATTTTACGCCAACTTGACATAAATATCTTGAAGCCTCTTGTTAGCAACACGTTGCCAGCATATCAGAAACGGGTGTTGAGATCTGTTGTGTTAAGACAATAATAAGAGTGGAAATTGTCAGATAACCTCATATTTGGTGTGAATAATTTATGGCGAATCAATCCAAGGGCTTGACCCGTATCATTAAAGCAATCGTATATTCGGTGAAGGGTATTAGGGCGACATGGCAAAATGAAGCGGCTTTCCGTCAGGAAATAATTTTAGCGATATTAGCTATGATGGTTGCATTTTATCTGGATATCGGTGCCATTGAACGCATTTTACTGATTGGTTCAGTGATGCTGGTGTTGATTATGGAAATCCTGAATAGTGCTATTGAAGCCGTAGTTGACCGTATTGGTAGTGAGTTCCATGAACTGTCCGGTCGCGCGAAAGATATGGGATCGGCGGCTGTCTTTCTGACGATGATGCTGTCATTAATTGTCTGGGGGACCATCCTTTGGCGCTATTTTATGGCCTGATTTGGTTTAATTGCTAGGTATTATATTATAATTGGCTGATTTTCTGCCTTAGTAGGTTCCCAATCGTTATTTAGCTGTATATACTTACATATTGACTGTATAAACAAACAGGGGACGAAATGAAAGCACTTACCGCAAGGCAGCAGCAGGTTTATGACTTGGTGCGTGACCATATTTCGCAAACAGGTATGCCGCCAACGCGTGCTGAAATTGCAGCACGTCTTGGCTTTCGTTCACCTAACGCGGCTGAAGAGCATTTAAAAGCACTGGCTCGTAAAGGGGTGATAGAGATTGTTGCAGGGGCATCTAGGGGTATCCGTTTGCTGTTGGAAGAATCTGGTTTACCGTTAATTGGCCGTGTAGCCGCAGGTGAACCACTGTTGGCACAGGAGCATATTGAAAGTCATTATCAGGTTGATCCTGCATTGTTTAAGCCAAGTGCAGATTTTCTGTTGCGGGTCAGCGGAATGTCTATGAAAGATGTTGGGATTATGGATGGTGATCTGCTGGCTGTGCATAAAACACGAGATGTTCGTAATGGGCAGATTATTGTTGCCCGCATTGAAGATGAAGTGACGGTAAAACGTTTTAAACAGACTGGAAATAAAGTTGAATTGTTGGCAGAAAACCCCGAATTTAAGCCAATTGAGGTGGATTTGCGTGAACAGAGCCTGACAATTGAAGGATTGGCGGTTGGGGTGATTCGTAACGGCAACTGGTCCTGATAGTAAAATATCAAATTGTTGTTTTTGGAATGGTTAAAGAATTGCAATATTCAGGCAGAATCATGTTGTTGAATTTATCGTTGTGATTATTTTAAACGTGATTCTGCGGTTGTTTATTTCAGTCTGACTCTGCACCAAAAGTAAGTATTATTTCTTTTTACTTCCTTCAATTCTGTGGTCATGCTGGCATTCATCTCGTTTAGTGCAGGATTCGATCTCTTCACAGGATGAGCATAAGCCATGTGCTTCGATGATGGTATGGCGTAAACTGAACCCGGCTGTTTTTGCTAGTTGTTGGATGGCGGATTCGATGGTTCCACCATCTCGTTCCGTAACAGAACCACAACGGTCACAAATAAACATTGCTGAAGTGTGGCTTGGCTGTTCGATATGGTGACATAGGACATAACTGTTGGTGGATTCTATTTTATGAATAAACCCCTGTTCCAATAGAAATTCCAGTGCCCGGTATACGGTAGGTGGTTTAGCCTGTGGTTCTGCTTCCCGTAGCAAATCCAGTAAATCATAAGCACTGATTGCTCCTGGCTGCTCTGAAATGAGACGCAAAACCTCAAGCCGCTGCGGAGTAAAGCGGACTCCACGAGCCTGGCAAATAACTTCGGCCTGTTCCAGTAACTTTTTTTGATTAATCAATTTCATTGCGCCTCTTACAACCAGTACGATGATAATATTGTGATGTTATCATGTTTCTTCAATAGAAAATATTATCCAGCAAAGTTCATTGGGATTGTCCCCTGATGGAGTTAATTTGGCTAAATTGGTACTCAGTAGCAAAAATAATGTTTTCTTGAAGTTTATGATAATACAGACAAGAATTATCGTATATGACAGATAATTTTCGGAAAGGAAGCATTTGTGATGAAAGAGCTTTTACAAAATCAGCCTCATTATAGACAGTTCCCCGTTAAAGGCTATCAGGTAATGAAGCATATTATTTGTGAAAAAAGAAAGTTACCTTTTTTAAGAGCATTATATGCATTGATTAATATTTTATTTGTAATTGCAGTATGTATGGGTATTGTATTATCTGTAGCAATTGTTTTATTTATAATAGGTAATGTATCTGTCCCTGATACGGACTATTTACTTCTGGCACAAGTAGGAGGTGTAGCATTATTAGGTGTAATGTTACTCTTGGTTATTATTTATCGCATTGTTAAGCGTCCTGAATGGGAACAACGGCGTTATTATCAACAAGCAGGTTTATCTCTTTTACCAGAAGATAAGCGTCAGGTATTACGATTAAATATTGTTAGTGACTATTGGCTAGGTTTTTGGAGTGAAACGCTAGAGCACTATCCTTTACAGTCACGGGTTGCCCATGATAGCTATCGTTACTATCTGCTTCCATTATCTCCGACTCAGGAACATCAATCCCAATTATACAGCGACTGGGGAATTATTGATGAAGAAGGGTATATGAAAATGTTAACGGGTTTGTGGGAGGGGATACATTCAAAACATTTTGCTATTGATGCTGCTCTTAATGATGGAAAAATGTTTAAAATACTTGCCAAATTAGTTGAAGTCACACCCGACTATATTCATAAATGTGCTAAACCTATTAATAAGCGCCCTCCTGCATTAGTGTGGGGATTTGATTTGTGGCTGGCAATCGTTTTAAGTCGCAACTGTTTTTGTGCCGGTTATATCAGTGAAGAAATGGCATGGAAAAATATGCTGAAAACCGCTGATTATATTTATGAAATCTTCGGTAGTTTTGATGAATTTTATACAAACTTTCGGCTAGGTAATGCTTACTGGAGTAATGATTTTGATCGGTCTAAAGAGCGGCTGGAACAATTTAATTATTATAAGTCACATTGTGACTGGCCGATTGCTAATTTGCCGTGGCCTGAACCAAAAGGCATTATTATGGAAAGGCAGATGATGACAGGTTTTTCTGCATTAGTAGAAGATGTTTTACGCAGTAACATGGAAGAACAACAAAGTTATGAATTTGATATTACGGAACTGTCAGCGTCTCGTGTACTCCATTAATATTTATACCCGTCATCTTTCAAGTTGCCTCTTTGTTGGCTGCGCTCGCTCACCCCGGTCACATAGTTTGCTATGCTCCCGGGGATTCACTCCCTTGCCGCCGCGATGCATCTTGAAATCCATAGGGTATATATGAAACATTTCCCCTTGAAGAACATTTCAAGGGGAAGCAAATAATTAATAATAGGAAATAATGGTGTAAAGTGAGAGAACGGATTTTTTCATTATGGTATCTATTATTTCTAAAGGTAACATAATTTACCCCGTTTCCTGAAATCACCTGTTTCAAATGAAACGGGGCCAATATTTGCTTTATTAGTTAATGGGTTAAATCAAACTAATAAATTTTCTCTCTATATCCTTAATGGCTGCACATCCTGCCAGCTTCATGCTAAGTTTCAGCTCATCCTTAAGTAGGTTTAAAATGGAAGTTACGCCTGGTGCTCCACCTAATGCCAGTGCATACAAAATGGGCCTACCGATAGCGACAGCTTTGGCACCCAATGCGAGCGCTTTAAACACATGGGTACCGCGGCGGATGCCTCCGTCTAGATAGACTGGAATTTTAGATCCAACAGCTTCAACAATGTGCGGTAATGAAGCAATTGCTGCCGGGACAGTATCCAACTGTCGGCCACCGTGATTAGAAACTTGAATCGCTGCGGCACCGTGGTTAACACACTCTTTAGCATTTTCGGCAGATTGAATGCCTTTCACGATGATGGGAAGACCTGATTCTTTGGCGAGGAACTCCAAATCACTGAAATTAAGATCCCGTTTAAATAGCTCTGTAATTTCTGATAAGGTTGCTCCTACGGGAGCGCCAGGGATATTAGGGAATGGCAGTGAGTGTGGGAAAACAAATTTATTACGTTTATCTGCTTCTCTGTTACCACTCCACTCTAAATCGACTGTAAAGACGATTGCAGTTGCCCCCATTGCTTTGGCCCGGCGTATCAGTTCACGGTTAATACCCATATCTTTGGTTAAATAAATTTGAAACCATTTGGGTCCGTTACTCACTTTTGCTATTTCTTCAAGAGATGAATTAGACAGAGTTTGTGCAGTAAACAGGGTACCGGCAGAGGCAGCGCCTCTCGCTGTTCCCAATTCAGCGGTAGTATGAGCCAGCCCATGTGCTGCTATTGGAGGAATAAAAATAGGCATATCCACTTTACTGCCGAACAATTCGGTTGTTGTGTCAGGCTCTTTTACTCCTGCGAGATAGCGGGGAATAATTTGGAAATCGTCAAAGGCTCTGGTGTTTTCACGCAGAGTCCATTCATCACCTGAACCGCCGCTGATATAGCCAAATTGGGGCGCTGGAATCAATTTACGTGCTTCTTCTTCCAAGTCGTAAAGATTAATAATATCAAGGGATTTTTCTGCACTATTTGTTTTATAGGCTCCTGTCAGTTTTATGTTAGCAGTTGCAGCATTGACTGAGGATACCGCGGATAGTGTACCGGCAGCAGCAAGACTTAATCCTCCAACTATGACGTCTCTTCTTGATGGCATATAATTTTCCCTTACTTAGTAGGTTTAATAAGTATTGACAATAGAATTTGTCCACATATTAAGAATAGACCTATTCTGGATAATTCAAGCTAATAAATCCTTGAGAATATTTTTATAAGCTGACAAAGCCTATTGGAACTGGCGATTCTTTGTTGTGAGAGGAACATCACAAAACTCAGAATAAGGTATGGTAGCTTATTTTATTTGCTTACCTGAATTTTGGGGAATAGTTCAAATAGAGGGACTTTCGGATGCTGAATGTAAATGGATAGCTTAGGTATAAATTTGGCTTCAGGCATTGATCTGTTAACGTAATCAACTATAAGAAAATAATTAATTTCTCTAAGTTATAAAAATATTTCATCATTCCTTATCAGAAAAGGGCTATTATTGAAAAGCGTTCTAAAATTATATGCGATGAACAGGTGGATATTTTAATTTTCATTATCTCAAAGTCTTATTTAATGAAAGCATAAGTTTTTTCTTTAAGGAGAACTCATGAGTAATAAGAATGACTTTAAAGCCTTTTCTATTGGCCCGGATGCGAATATTGTTTCTCAGGAAGAATATGAAGAAAGTCAGGAATTGAACATGGGGATTTTACCCAATGTTATTTCCATTGATTTATTAAATAAGGTCTTGCGTCAATCGTCAACGATATCATCGGTGGTGGCTAATTTTATCTCTACACAATGTAGTGATGATGTTTTGGATGATGGTGATATAGACAAACTCACTAGCCAATTAAGTACAGCTTTAGAGCAAAAAGCTTTAATAGAAATTCCAAGTGCTTCATTAACACAAAAAGGTGTTATTCAACTTACCGATATACTTGGTGATAGTAATACGTTGGCCGTCACGCAAAAGCTTGTCCAGGAAATGATAACTTCGTTAAGTGAAAATATTAATGGCAGAGTGCCCAATATTCGGCGAGTGAATGGTAAGGAATTATCTGAGAATATTGATCTGGATGCCGTGGATATTGGGGTATACACAAAAGAAGAAGTAGACAATGAAGTTAATGCCAAAGGTAATCGGAATAGTGCCAGTAAAGCAATTAATGGTTGGTGGAAATGTGGAGATACAGGCGTTATCTATCAATGGGGGCGTACTAAGGTCATTGATGCTGGCTATATAGAACGTATTCAATTACCAATTAGTTTTTCCAATACACATTACGCTGTCAATATTAATGCTATTCAAAGTAAAATGGGTTTTATGGGGGCATCTGTTGGCTATGTAAATGTAATTGATCATTCATCTTTCGATTTATTAAATTCTTGGGTAAATGCCAAATGGGATAGCCCATTCTTTTGGATAGCGATAGGATATTAATTATGTATTATTACAGTGCAAAAACAAATGCTTTCTACCCGGTAGAATTGAAACAAAATTATATTGCTTCTGGCTCACTGCCGGATGATATTATAGAAGTCAGTAACGATATTTATCAGGAATATGCTGCTAATCATGCGCCAGAAGGAAAACATCGTGTAGCAAATAAAAACGGTTTGCCGGAGTGGGCAGATATTCCTCCGCCAACGAAAGATGAGTTACGGCAACATGCTGAATTCCAAAAACAGCAACTTATCGCTGAGGCAACCAATCAAATTGCACCATTGCAAGACGCTGTTGATTTAGGTATTGCGATTGAGGAAGAGAAAATAGCGTTATTGGCATGGAAAGAATACAGAGTAATACTTAATCGGATAGATGTTTCACAGGCAATGGATATTGATTGGCCGGAAAAACCAAAGGGATAAATAGACGCAATTTTTTAATCTACCCCAAAAATTGACCTGTTTGATTTTTGGGGGATATTCGGTTTTAAACTTAAATCTTAATTGTTGATTATTTACTTTAAACTAACTTCCTTTTTGTTTTTATGGTGACTATTTCCAAGTTGATTAAATGATTATGATATGATTTATAACTTGACTTTAATGGATATGATTGATAATTTTATTTGCTGATTTTTTATTTTGTTATTTAATGTTAAATTATACTCTATACAAATTAATGGAGAAAGATGATGATAGACTTTAAAGGATTAGGTCATATTAATATTGTTGTAGATGATATGATGGCGGCAATAGATTTTTATAAAAATCTATTTGGTGCAATACCTAGGCAATTCTTTCCTCATTTTAACAATAAGGGTTTTGCAAAATCAGCCGGTTTTATTGATAATCCTGAACAGGTTGATGTATCAATAGCATTTATGGAAATTCCTGGGCTGGGGTTTTTATTGAATTAATGGAATATCACAGCCCAATTGGAACAAAAAGGATTGAAATAAAAGAAGTTAATGATATTGGTGGTATTGGACATATTTGTCTTAGAGTAAGAAACATAGATAGTGTATTTGAGCATATAAAAAATTCTCCTGATGTTAAATTAATAAATTCATCACCATTATATAAGCTATACAAAATAGATGAAATTACCAGTGATGAATTTATCTTCTTTAACCAAGAGGATGAAAAAAACTCTGCTTTAAAACAAGAAACTTGTGAGATTATAGGTAAGATCAGATATTTTTATTTTATCGACAAATATAATATTCAATGGGAATTCGAACAAGGGCATGATGACATTGGCACTGATTAAGTAGTGTTGAATAATTATTTGCCGATCTGCTGGCCAGTGTAGAAGAAATGGTGAAAAGTTGGGAAAGCCAACGCCGTTATCCCACCGGCGCATCAAGAAAACTGTTGTTGTTGCTTCAGGCGAACCCTTTTATTATCAACCAGCTTAAAATGATTTAATTGAGCGGCGATGCGCCTGTATGCTGTATGGGCGTGTTTTCATTATTGTGTCAGATATTTGATAACCAACTCTTTTGCCATCGGCAGTCCTTCCGCTGAAAATTTTAAAAGTTAGCGCTGAGTGTAATCCACTTATGGTCTAAGTTCATTCGGTTTTGTCGACCGAACTGGTGAACATGGGCAATATACTGAAACTTGCTAACAAAATAGAGGTCAGAGTTCTGTTGGTGTTCATCTTGGTTTTTAGGTACGTGTGGTACGTAATTTGCGAGTTAAAGTGACGTAGCTGAGGCTTACGAGAAGCAAAACCTGATAGTTCCATCAGTACGAGGGCTTTTTACTATGTTATAGTAAGCCGTATTCCAGTTAGTTCCTGCATCCGAGTACACCATGTATATGATGTACTTAATGGTGTACTGAGAATGTCAAAATAATCTAAAAAGTATAGCAATGCACCAAAGTAAAGAAATTGAAAAAACGTTTAAATTCAGCGAGAAAGATAAAGAAACGGTTAAATATAGCCTTAACCGTTTCTCCGTTGCCCCAATGTTGGACTGGACAGATCGTCACTGCCGTTATTTCCATCGTTTATTAAGTCAGCAAACGCTGTTATATACCGAAATGGTGACAACCGGTGCGATTATTCATGGTAAAGGCGATTATCTGGCATACAGCGAACAAGAACATCCGATAGCATTACAACTGGGTGGCAGTGATCCGCAGGCGTTGGCACATTGTGCGAAGATTGCTCAGGAACGGGGCTATGACGAAATTAACCTAAACGTCGGCTGCCCTTCTGACCGGGTACAAAACGGTCGTTTTGGTGCTTGTCTGATGGGGGAAGCTGAACTGGTCGCTGATTGCGTTAAAGCCATGCAGGATGTGGTTAATGTGCCAGTGACAGTTAAAACCCGTATCGGTATTGATGAACAGGACAGTTACCAATTCCTATGTGATTTTATTGATATTGTTGTGCAGCGCAGTGGCTGCAATATATTTACCATTCATGCCCGTAAAGCGTGGCTTTCTGGTTTGAGTCCAAAAGAGAACCGTGAAATTCCACCGCTGGATTACCCACGAGTTTATCAATTGAAACAGGATTTTCCTCAATTAACGATTGCTATTAATGGCGGTATTAAATCGTTGGAAGAAGCGAAACAGCATCTACAATATGTAGATGGCATTATGATTGGGCGTGAGGCTTATCAGAACCCGTCTATTCTGGCACAGGTTGATCATGAATTATTTGATGCTTCAATGCCGGTAGTTAATACCGTTGCGGTGGTCAAAGCACTTTATCCTTATATAGAGCAAGAGCTATCAAAAGGAACATATTTGGGGCATATTACCCGCCATATTTTAGGTATTTTTCAAGGGATTCCAGGGGCACGTCAGTGGCGTCGTCATCTTAGTGAGAATGCCCACAAACCGGGCGCAGATATTTCTGTTGTGGAACAGGCGTTAGCTATGGTGACTGAGCGGATGTAATATCCGCTCATCTTACCGTTAAGGGATCAGTAAACTTGATCCTTGCGTTGCCCGACTTTCCAGAATCTGATGTGCCCTTGTCGCTTCACTTAGCGAGAACTTCTGATGTTCTGGTACGTCCACATTAATTTTGCCGCTGGCAATCAGATCAAATAATTCTTTGCTTGCCTCATCCAACTCTTCACGTGTTGAAATATAGCCAGCGATAGAAGGGCGGGTAACAAACAGTGATCCTTTCTGATTTAAAATCCCCAAATCGACACCGGTAACTGGCCCGGATGCATTGCCAAAGCTCACCATTAACCCGTGGCGTTTCAGGCAATCCAGTGAGTCCAGCCAAGTCGATTTACCAACAGAATCATAAACTACACCGACTTTTTCACCGTTGGTGATTTCATAAATTCGTTCGACAATATTTTCACGGTTATAGTTAATGACCTGCCATGCACCGGCATCTTTAGCGCGTTGTGCTTTCTCATCAGAGCCGACTGTTCCAATCAGTTTTGCACCCAGAGCTTTTGCCCATTGGCAGGCAATTAGCCCAACACCACCGGCAGCGGCATGAAACAAAAAGGGTTCGCCTGACTGGATTTTGTAGGTACGACGCAGAAGATAATAGACTGTCAGCCCTTTCAGAAAAGAAGCCGCCGCTTGTTCGAAGGAGATGGTATCTGGCAGAACAGCGACTTTGCTTTCCGCAACATTATGTATTTCACTGTAAGCGCCTAAAGTTGATTGCGCATAAACTACACGGTCACCCACTTTTATGGTAGTCACAGCGGAACCCACTTTGGTGACTATTCCAGCAGCCTCAGTACCCAGGCCGCTTGGTAATTGTGCAGGTGGGTATAACCCGCTACGAATATAAGTGTCGATGTAATTGATTCCAATCGCTCTATTTTCTACTTGTACTTCATCGTTAGCAGGAGCTCTGGGGATGAATTCACAATATTGGAGAATTTCAGGGCCGCCAACAGAGGAAAATTCGATATGTTTTGCCATGACTCAACCTCATCAATGTAAGGGGAATGTGTGTACGTAGTCGTTGAACTCATTGTGAACAGGCTTTAGTGTGCTAGAAATAATTACAAACTATATATAATTACTCAAGGCACTTCATAGCGTATACTCATGTGCTGTTGCAGATTTATCAGTAGATTATTGCGGGATTCATGGCGGGAAAAAAATCAACTCACAACAAAATGGCTGAACCGAAAGATCGCCAAATGGAAGGGCTGAAACTTCCGCCACACTCTTTGGAAGCAGAGCAGTCTGTGTTAGGTGGTTTAATGTTAGATAACGAACGTTGGGATAATGTTTCCGAACGTGTTACTAGCAATGATTTTTTCAGCCGTCCACATCGGCGCATTTTTGCTGAAATGCAGCGGTTGCTGGAGATGGGTAACCCCATCGACCTGATTACATTATCGGAATCCCTTGAGCAGAGTGGAGAGCTGAATAATGTAGGGGGTTTTGCTTATCTGGCTGAATTATCTAAAAACACGCCAAGTGCAGCTAACATTAATGCTTATGCGGATATTGTCCGCGAACGTGCTGTTGTCCGCGAGATGATCGCTGTCGCAAACGAAATTGCAGATGCAGGTTATGATCCTCAAGGCAGGAGCAGCGAAGAATTGTTGGATCTGGCCGAATCTCGGGTGTTCCAGATCGCTGAAAATCGAGCCAGTAAAGATGAAGGGCCGAAAGGAATAGAACAGATCCTTGAAGAAACCGTCGAGCGGATTGAGCAACTCTATCAACGCCCTCATGATGGTGTAACCGGTGTTTCAACCGGTTATCAGGATCTGGATAAGAAAACCGCCGGCTTACAAAAATCAGATTTGATCATTGTGGCTGCTCGCCCTTCTATGGGTAAAACCACGTTTGCCATGAACCTGTGTGAAAACGCAGCCATGATGCAGGACAAGCCGGTTTTGATCTTTAGTCTTGAGATGCCCGGCAACCAGATCATGATGCGTATGCTGGCATCCCTTTCACGGGTGGATCAAACCCGTATCCGTACCGGTCAGCTTGATGATGAAGATTGGGCGCGGATCTCCAGTACGATGGGGTTATTGCTGGAAAAACGCAATATGTATATTGATGACTCCTCTGGGCTGACACCTACCGAAGTCCGTTCCCGCGCTCGGCGCGTCTTCCGTGAAAATGGTGGATTGAGCCTGATCATGATCGACTACCTGCAATTAATGCGGGTTCCGGCCTTATCCGATAATCGTACTTTGGAAATTGCGGAGATTTCCCGTTCACTAAAAGCCTTGGCTAAAGAGCTTCAAGTGCCGGTGGTTGCACTTTCTCAGCTCAACCGTAGCCTTGAACAACGGGCAGATAAGCGCCCAGTTAACTCTGACTTACGTGAATCCGGCTCTATTGAGCAGGATGCCGACCTCATTATGTTTATCTATCGTGACGAGGTTTACCATGAGAATAGCGACATGAAAGGTGTGGCTGAAATTATTCTTGGTAAGCAGCGTAACGGTCCAATCGGTACAGTTCGCTTGACGTTTAATGGTCAATGGTCGCGGTTTGATAACTATGCCGGGCCAAGTTATGACGACGAATAAGTATTCACTACCAAAGAATCAATAAATTTAAGGAATAGAATGAAAGCGGCAACCGCAGTTATTGACCGCCGCGCTCTGCGACATAACTTGCAACGGGTAAGGGAACTCGCCCCGAAAAGTAATCTGATTGCAGTTGTGAAAGCAAACGCTTATGGCCACGGTTTACTGGAGACAGCACATACGCTGGACGACGCCGATTGTTTCGGTGTAGCGCGAATTGGTGAAGCATTGACGTTGCGTCATGGTGGTATCGTCAAACCGATTCTGTTATTGGAAGGATGCTTTGATGCGGCTGACCTGCCAGTACTGGTTGCTAACCATATTGAAACTGTGGTTCACAGTGTTGAACAGTTGGAAGCACTAGAACAAGCTAAGTTATCTCATCCGGTAAAAGTATGGATGAAACTGGATAGCGGGATGCATCGTTTAGGTGTAAGGCCGGAAGATGCGGAAGAATTTTATCAACGGCTAAGTCGTTGTAAAAATGTACAGCAGCCTGTCAATATTGTCAGCCATTTTGGCCGGGCTGATGAACCAACGGTAGACACCACTTGCCAGCAGATAGCCTGTTTTCAGGCTTTCTGTGCGGACAAACCGGGAGAAAAATCCATTGATGCATCGGGAGGCATCCTGTTGTGGCCGGAAGTCCATCAAGATTGGGTGCGTCCTGGGCTGATGATGTATGGTGTATCGCCATTATCTGATAAAACGGCCGTGGATTTTAACCTGATCCCAGCGATGACTTTAAAGTCGAGCTTAATCGCTGTTCGTAAGCATAAAGCTGGCGAGTCGGTTGGTTATGGTGGGACTTGGGTCAGTGAACGTGATACTTGTCTTGGCGTTGTGGCTATTGGTTATGGTGATGGTTATCCACGCAGTGCGCCTTCGGGAACACCAATATATATTAATGGTCGTGAAGTGCCGATTGCTGGCCGGGTCTCAATGGATATGATCTCTGTTGATTTGGGGCCAGATGCGACAGATAAAGTGGGTGATGAAGTGGTGCTCTGGGGAGATGTGCTGCCGGTGGAACGGATTGCTGGATGTACTGGTATCATTACTTATGAGCTGGTGACCAAACTCACTTCCAGAGTGGTGATGGAATACTTGGACGAATAATGTTGTAGATTATATTGTTTATTAAATAACTAACTGATAAGGAGTAGAGCCTGATGTTCCAGAATGTTGATGCTTATGCTGGTGATCCTATTCTTTCGCTGGCTGAAGAATTTAAAAAAGATCCTCGTGCGGAAAAAATTAATCTGAGCATTGGGCTGTATTACGATGAGCAGGGTGTGACTCCTCAATTGCAGGCGGTGGCTACCGCAGAAGAACAACTTAGAGCGTTGTCACAGACTGCTTCTCTTTATCTGCCAATGGAGGGATTGGAATCCTATCGTCTTGCGGTTCAGGAACTGTTATTTGGTAAAGATCATCCGGTGTTGAAACAACGGATAGTGGCAACGATTCAATCATTAGGCGGTTCTGGCGCTCTTAAAATCGGTGCTGACTTTTTGCATCGCTATTTCCCTGATTCAGAAGTGTGGTGCAGTGATCCAACTTGGGAAAACCACGCAGCTATTTTTGCGGGGGCTGGTATTAAGGTGAACTATTACCCTTATTTTGATACACAGACTAAAGGGGTAAAATTCAGTGAAATGCTGGAAACATTCAGGAAACTGCCGGCAAAAAGCATTATTGTGATGCACCCTTGTTGCCATAACCCAACCGGATCGGATCTGACCTATGATCAATGGGATCAGGTTGTTCAAATTGTTAAAGAGAGAGAACTTCTGCCATTCCTTGATATTGCTTATCAGGGGCTTGCGGATGGTATGGAAAAAGATGCTTATGCCATTCGTGCTATGGCGACAGCCGGTTTGCCTTGTCTGGTGAGCAACTCTTTCTCCAAGATATTTTCTATGTATGGTGAGCGTGTGGGTGGCTTGTCTGTCATTTGTGATGATGAACAGACCAAAGAGCGGGTATTGGGGCAGTTGAAAGCAGGTGTGCGTCGCGTTTACTCTAGCCCACCGAATTTTGGTGCACAGGTTGTGGCGAAAGTACTGACTGATCCTGCTTTGAAGGCACAATGGTTGACAGAAGTTGAACATATGCGCTTGCGTATTTTGGAAATGCGCACGGTGCTGGTGGATGCTCTGAAAACTGCATTACCAGAGAAAAACTTTGAGTATTTTCTGAAACAGCGCGGGATGTTTAGCTATACCGGTTTTAGCCAGAAACAGGTGGATCGTTTGCGCCAAGAATTGGCTGTTTATCTGGTCGGTAATGGCCGAGTCTGTATGGCGGGTGTCAACCATCGTAATGTTGCACGTATTGCTGAAACATTTGCGGCGGTAAATAAGTCATAAATTTTAATGTAAATGATTTGCTATCGATGATAATGATCGACAATTTTGTAAGATAGCAGTACACCCTTCTTAAGAAGCGCACCATAATCCGGTGCGCTTGTTTTTTATTTAATAAATTGATTTATAACGTTTTTTGTCCTGTTTTTTTCTACCTGCAATTATTGGTTAAACTATTAACTAGTATCGCTAATATTAAATGGCGTTTACTATTTTATAAATAATGTTAATCATTTTCACTTGAGATAAATTTGTTTTTGCTCTAATTTTCTGTCTGCATATACAGTGATTCTGTGTGTTTTTTATTTTAGATAGTATAGGAGAATACGATGAGTGAGGGAGATAGAAAGGACTATGACCGTAATAATATGCAGACAACAGAGAGTGTAAGTAGTAAAGGAGAAGATGAAGATGTTCTAGCCAATCATGACACCATGACTGTGACGTCAAGCCCTAAGTCTGATCCAGGATGGGGAGGTGGTGGTGGAAACTCAGGAAATAATGAACGGATTGATCGTACAGGAAAAAATAATGGGGTAAATCTATCCTTGTTTCCGGAGGCGCAGGCATCAGCGGCTATCGGTGCTCAGCCGATGAACATTGCTTTAATTGATGGGCTGTGGGGATTTACATTATTCCAAAAGCAGATAACTGGCACTGTGAGTTCAATATTAGCACGATTGGCAAGTGTTGCATTGGACGCTGCACCCTATGCAGGACGTTTTGCTGGTGTGGCAGTAGGAGCTATGTGGCCGAAGAGTTTAGACGTACCTGAAGATGCAAAGTTTAAGGCAGAACGGCAGAGGATGATTATTCAGGCAATGCAAGCCAGTCAGGTTACAAAAATGCCAGTATCTAAGCTAGCTACAATGTCCAGTGTAGTCACTGATATTCAAGTACAGGATGTCATTGAGAAAGATAAGCAGACATTGGCAATTGTTAGAACATCGACTAAAGCTGTGAATGTGCCTGTAGTTAAAGCGGAAAAAACTAGACGACAGAATGTTTTTACCGCAAAAGTGGTTCCGGGTATGCCTCCAGTGCATATCAGAATAAGTGATCCTCCAAGAAGAAATATATTTAGTAGAAAAGAGGTGACACCTGTAGCTAATGTGCCAGTCACATCATATACACCCACGCCGGTTAAAAATACGGTAGATGCAATTGTCCATTTTCCAGCGGGGTCAAATGCAGAACCGGTGTATGTTTCGGTGACGACAGTATTGAGTACGGCGGAAGCTAAAAAACAGGCGGCAGAGGCGAAGCAGCAACAAGAAAAGTGGGAGAAAGCACATCCTGTTGAAGCAGCGGAGCGGCGGTTTTATGAAGCAGAACAAGTATTCAAACCGCTTGATAAAATTTATCAGGAAAAGCTAAAGGTATTAAATCAGGTAAAAAATACGCCGGAAGGTAAAGCGCTGGCAGATCCTGTAAAAAATCCTCTTGTTTATACAAAGGATATTGAGATAGATGGGAAGAAACTTAAAGTAGAGATAAAAACGGATAACAAAAAAGGTTTGGATATTCTTTTAAAAGAAGGCGTAAAAGCATACATGCTTGCTATGACGCGTTCAGATTTTGAGAAATTGCAGGGTATTAAAGATCCTAAAGAAGCTCAAGTACAAACGAGTGCAGCGCTTTTAAAAGCGATATACTATGAACGTTTTGGTCGTCGGCTGTTAGACGCTTGGAAGAAAATAAATCCAGTGCAAAGGGAATTTAACATTGCAATGGAAAACCGTAAAAAAGCGGAACAAGCAAAAAGTGAGGCAGAAAAGAACCTAGATAAGGCCAGAAAGGAAGATAAAGACAGGAAAAGTAAAATAACTAAAGAGTATGGACATCGTTATCATGATGCTCCAGAAACGGAAGATATTAAAGGATTTAGTGATTTAAAGGAAACTCGTCCCAAAACACCACGGCAAGGAGGGGGAGGGCTAAGAAAGCGCTGGATCGGAGAAAAAGGCCGCAAGATTTATGAATGGGACTATCAAGAAGGTGAATTGGAAGGTTATAGAGCCAGTGATGGGCAGCACATCGGTTCTTTTGATCCCAATACGGGGAAACCATTAAAATCAGCTAATCCAAAACGAAACATAAAGAAATATTTGTGAGGTAGAAAAATGGGATTAAAGTTAAGACTTGAGTGGTTTGATAAAAAAACAGACTATCTTGTAGGGAAAGAAAACTCAAAGGATTTTGATGATGATGGTTCTATTATTGAAAAACTGGGTTTAGAGATTGATAAGACAATTAATCAAGGAGTTTTTGAGGTACGAGATGGATGGACTCAAGTTATTCAGCCTTATTTTGTTCATCATATTGACTTGAAAAAATATGATTATTTTGTTGGATTTGCTTACCGAGATAAATGGTAGTTATTTGTTCTGACTTAAACCTTACTAACGTAAGATGTCCAAAAAATCAGATAGATGCTAAGAGCTGAGTTCTATATTTCACAGAACTCAGTTCTTTTAGTTTATTTTAATTTCGCGAAAGGAGCAATTGGGATATTAACAGATGATTATCAAGATAATAGAATGCTAGATAAATTAGGCTGTAACTATATCAATTCATTAATTAACTATAAATGAGAGGTTAATATATGCAGAGAACAATTCATCGTGTTAATATACAGATGTAAATTACAGACTCGATAATCAAGCTTTGGTGAATTTAGCACTTTGCCGAAAATATTATCATCTGAGTGGGAGGCAGCTCTTGTTATTTATTGTGAAATAAATCAATTTTTCATGAAACATGTTTCAGATGGTGAAAAATAATTCTCACCATTTCAAGGTATATCCAAACATTTGTTAGCTTTCGATAAGGGTTTACTTAGATCTTTGTTTTATTGAATTTATTTCTAACATAGAACACTGATCGATTATTAATATGTAGGAAAAAATATTTTCCAGCAGGATTTAACTTGATGGTTATCACATAAAATGGGGCTGATAATCCAGTCATAGACTCTTACGATCGTTCTCCCAACTTTGTTGTAAAATAAAAAATCCCACTTTACTATTTTTCCTTTAACACATAAAACAAACGCGTGTTTAAGAACAAACAAGTGTCCAAAAATGACGAATAGGGAAAAACAAATATTGCAGCTTCTGAGACGAGATCCATTAATTCCACAGCAGGAAATTGCCGATATTTTAGGAATAAGTCGCTCCGGTGTTGCTGGTCATATTATGAATTTAATGAATAAGGGATATATAAAAGGAAAAGGTTATATTTTATCTGATCACAATTATGTGGTGGCGGTTGGTTCTATTAATATGGATGTTTACGGTTATTCATCGAATAAACTCATTTATCAAGATTCTAACCCAGGAAAAATAAAATGCACCCCCGGTGGTGTAGGCAGAAATATTGCCCAAAATATCGCGTTATTAGGTAAAGAATGTCATCTTATTTCTGTTGTTGGTGATGATTTCTATGGTAGTACTTTACTGGATCAGGCCAGATGTGCAGGTGTTAATATTGACTACTGCTATAAGCTTTATGGTGAAAATACCTCGACATATGTCTCCTTATTAGATGACGGTGGGGAGATGTTGGTTGCCATTAATGACATGCATATTTTGGAAAAATTGACACCATCATTGTTAGCGAATCATTATGATCTTATTAAACATGCCGGCGTACTGGTTATTGATTGCAATTTATCTGAAGAGGCTTTGGTTTGGCTGTTGACTAATGCCGGAACAGTGCCGGTATTTGTGGATACAGTATCTGCATTTAAAGCACCTAAGATTAAAAACTGGCTTTCCTATATTCACACCTTAAAACCTAATTGTCTGGAGGCGGAAGCACTGAGTGGAATGAAAATCACTCAACCTACCGATGTTCCGGCAGTGGCGCGGTGGTTTCACGATCAAGGTGTGCAGCGGTTAGTGCTCAGCATGGGCGTAGAGGGTGTCTACTTTAGTGAAAGCGATGGTGTGGCAGGCTGGTCACTTCCTATCAGTATCAAGATTGTCAATGTAACAGGTGCCGGAGATGCCATGATGGCTGGATTGGTGAACTGCTGGCTAGAAAATATGACGCTGGCAGAAAGTGTTCGCTTTGCTCAAGGGTGTTCCGCGCTCACGCTCTCCTGTGAATTGACCAACAATCCAAATCTGTCAAATGGCAGTGTCCAAAAACTGTTGGAAGTATAATCATGAAAAATCATGCTATTAGCAATAAATATTTGGATATTTCCCCGGAAGTTACAGAGGCTTTAGAGAATCACCGACCGGTTGTGGCGTTAGAATCGACCATTATTGCTCATGGAATGCCTTACCCGCAAAATGTAAAGACTGCGCTACAAGTTGAGCAGAAAATCAGGGAAAATGGTGCTGTTCCTGCAACCATTGCTGTTATCAATGGGATGATGAAAGCAGGTCTGTCGCATGAAGAAATAGCGTTTTTGGCTAGAGAAGGTAACAAGATAACTAAAGTCAGCCGTCGTGATTTACCCTTTGTTATCGCGGCTGGAAAAAATGGCGCGACGACGGTTGCTTCTACCATGATTATTGCGGCAATGGCCGGGATTAGAATCTTCGCTACCGGCGGTATTGGCGGTGTGCACCGTGGGGCGGAACAGACTTTTGATATTTCTGCCGATTTACAGGAATTAGCGAAAACCAGTGTTGCGGTAGTCTGTGCTGGTGCTAAATCCATTTTGGATCTTGGCTTGACAACAGAATATCTTGAAACTCACGGTGTGCCACTGATTGGCTATCAGACTCACGCTTTACCGGCGTTTTTCTGTCGTACCAGTCCATTCTCCGTCAATATTCGTCTGGATTCCCCAGAACAGATAGCTCAGGCGATGGCAGTAAAATGGGATACTGGATTACAGGGCGGTTTGGTAGTTGCTAATCCGATTCCTGAGCCATACGCCATGCCGGAAGCGGCGATCAATGCTGCTATCGAGCAGGCAGTACGCGAATCCATAGAACAGAGAGTAAATGGAAAAGCGTGTACGCCGTTTTTGTTAGCTAGAGTGGCTGAGTTAACTGGGGGTGATAGCTTGTCTGCCAATATTCAGTTAGTGCTCAATAACGCTGAACTGGCAGCGAAAATTGCCTGTTGTTATTGGGAAAGCAGTCGTTACAGAAAACAGAGAACAGGAAACAGAACACAGGAAAAAGGGGCTTAAATTGCCCCTGTTTGCCGATTATGCTTCTTTCTTCAATATAGGTTTCAAGAAACGTGCGGTATGTGATTTTTCGCATTCCGCGACTTCTTCTGGGGTACCAGAAATCAGAACCTCACCGCCACCGCTACCGCCTTCTGGGCCAAGATCCACGATCCAGTCAGCGGTTTTAATCACATCAAGGTTATGTTCAATAACCACAATGGTATTCCCTTGATCGCGTAACTGATGCAGAACCGTTAATAGCTGCTGAATATCAGCAAAATGCAAACCTGTTGTTGGCTCATCAAGAATATATAACGTCTGCCCAGTTCCGCGTTTGGATAGTTCACGCGCCAGTTTTACTCGCTGCGCTTCACCGCCTGATAACGTGGTTGCTGATTGGCCCAGACGGATGTAAGAAAGTCCAACGTCCATGAGGGTTTGCAGTTTACGGGCTAGAGCAGGAACCGCATCAAAGAATTCACGCGCTTCTTCGATCGTCATATTCAAGACTTCGTTGATATTCTTGCCCTTATATTTGACCTCCAGTGTTTCACGGTTATAACGCTTACTTTTGCACTGATCACAAGGGACATAAATATCAGGCAAGAAGTGCATTTCTACCTTAATAACACCATCACCTTGGCAAGCTTCACAGCGTCCACCTTTAACGTTAAAACTGAATCGTCCAGGTGTATAACCACGGGTGCGTGATTCAGGTACGCCAGCGAACAATTCACGGACTGGTGTAAATACGCCGGTATAAGTTGCTGGGTTAGAGCGGGGAGTTCGGCCAATCGGGCTCTGGTCAATATCAATCACTTTATCGAAATGCTCTAGCCCTTGAATATCAATATAAGGTGCAGGGGTGATATTGGTCGCGCCATTTAACTGGCGTTGGGCAATCGGGAACAGCGTATCATTGATTAGCGTTGATTTACCGGAGCCAGAAACTCCGGTAATACAAGTAAATAACCCCACTGGCAGATTGAACGTCACATTTTTCAGGTTATTACCTTTCGCTCCGATCAGTTTCAGCACCTTTTTCGGATCTGCCGAGATACGCTTCTCTGGGATGGCAATTTCACGTTCCCCACTTAGGAATTGACCTGTTAGTGAATCTTTGCTCACCATAATATCTTTAACTGAGCCTTCCGCGACGATTTCACCGCCATGTACACCTGCACCGGGGCCGATATCAATGATATGGTCGGCAGCCCGGATGGCATCCTCATCATGCTCAACCACAATCACGGTATTTCCCAGATTGCGCAAGTGGATTAGTGTTTCCAGCAGGCGTTCATTATCCCGCTGATGCAACCCGATAGAAGGTTCATCAAGTACATACATCACTCCCACTAAACCCGCACCAATCTGGCTGGCAAGGCGGATACGTTGAGCTTCGCCACCGGACAGAGTTTCGGCAGAACGGGAGAGCGTCAGATAATTCAGACCAACATTCACTAGGAATTTCAGACGGTCGTGGATCTCTTTCAGTACTTTTTCAGCAATTTGCGCACGTTGACCGCTGAGTTTAATGTTTTGGAAAAAATCCATCGCATGGCCGATACTGAAATCTGAGATCTCTGGCAGGGTGGTATTCTCAATAAATACGTAACGGGCTTCTTTACGTAAGCGAGTTCCGTGGCAGGAAATACATGAACGATTACTAATATATTTCGCCAGTTCCTCCCGAACGGCGGTGGATTCCGTCTCTTTATAACGGCGTTCCATATTATGCAGTACACCTTCGAACGGATGGTTACGCACTGTGGTATCGCCACGGTCATTGGTGTATTTAAATTCGATGGATTGTTTACCGGAGCCGTACAACACCACTTTCTGAATATTGGCGCTGAGGGAATTGAAGGGGGCTTCGATATCGAATTTATAATGCTCTGCCAATGAACGTAGCATCTGGAAATAGTAGAAATTACGGCGATCCCAACCACGAATTGCACCGCCGGCAAGGGAGATATCACCATTTTGAATGACTCTATCAGGATCAAAAAATTGCTGAATGCCCAAACCATCACAAGTCGGGCAAGCACCGGCTGGGTTGTTAAAAGAGAATAGACGCGGTTCCAACTCACTCATGCTGTAGCCACATGCAGGACACGCGAAGTTAGCAGAGAAAATCAGCTCTTCGGCGGTATTATCATCGATATTGGCGACAATAGCGGTACCGCCTGAAAGTTCCAGCGCTGTTTCAAAAGATTCAGCGAGACGTTGTGCCAGATCGGCCCGAACTTTAAAGCGATCAATAACCACTTCAATGGTGTGTTTTTTCTGTAATTCTAATTTCGGTGGATCAGATAGATCACAGACTTCACCATCAATGCGTGCGCGGATATAACCTTGTGCTGCCAGATTATCCAACAACTTAGTATGCTCACCTTTTCGCTCTTTCACGATCGGTGCCAGCAACATCAGACGATGACCTTCTGGTAGTGTTAGCACATTATCTACCATCTGACTAACAGTCTGTGCGGTTAATGGAATATCGTGATCTGGGCAACGAGGTTCACCTACGCGGGCAAACAACAAACGTAGATAATCATGAATTTCAGTAATTGTCCCCACGGTTGAGCGTGGATTATGGGAAGTCGATTTCTGCTCAATAGAAATGGCCGGGGATAATCCTTCAATATGGTCAACATCGGGTTTCTCCATCAGTGACAGAAACTGGCGCGCATAAGCTGAAAGCGATTCCACATAACGGCGCTGCCCTTCGGCATAAAGCGTATCAAATGCCAGAGAAGACTTACCAGAACCGGACAAGCCTGTGATAACGATCAGCTTGTCTCGGGGAATTATCAGATTGATATTTTTGAGATTGTGGGTACGTGCGCCCCGAACTTCGATGTTATCCATGAACCATTTCCCGGATTATTCATACGTGCATATACCCGTTATCTTTCAAGTTGCCTCTTTGTTGGCTGCACTTGCTCACCCCGGTCACATAGTTTGCTATGCTCCCGGGGATTCACTCCCTTGCCGCCGCGATGCATCTTGAAATCCATAGGGTATATAATAATAAGTGAGTTATTATTACACAGAGTTGACTGATTAGATATACAGTATTTAAGTGAAATAATGTAATAAGTACAGTATGAAGTACGGTGAGCTTCGCAAAGTCTGCTTTAAAGCGGCTGCGTTTCATTTTTAGCGTCGCATGTTAAACTGCGTTGCTTATAATTGTAGAAATTCATTTCATCAGGAGTATTACCAATGGCCAGCAGAGGCATAAACAAAGTTATTTTAATCGGTAATCTGGGTCAGGACCCAGAAGTCCGCTATATGCCAAACGGCGGTGCAGTGACTAACATTACTCTGGCGACTTCTGAAAGCTGGCGCGATAAACAGACCGGTGAGATGAAAGAGAAGACTGAATGGCACCGGGTTGTTTTGTTTGGCAAACTAGCGGAAGTTGCGGGTGAATACCTGCGTAAAGGTTCACAGGTTTATATTGAAGGCTCTCTGCAAACCCGTAAATGGCAGGATCAGAGCGGTCAAGAGCGTTACACCACGGAAGTAGTGGTAAACATGGGCGGAACCATGCAAATGTTGGGTGGTCGTGCTGGTGGTGGTAGTTTCCAGGATAGCCAACAATCACAAGGCGGAGGTTGGGGACAGCCACAGCAGCCACAACCACAGCAACAATCTCAGCAGTTCAGCGGTGGTGGCGCTCCTTCGCGTCCAGCTCAACCTTCTGCTCCACAAAGCAATGAGCCACCAATGGATTTTGATGATGACATTCCGTTTTGAGTTCTGGATTTTTCTTTTTAAAACAAATGGTTATCATGTTGCTTTGTGATAATCATAGGCTGTTGGAGTACCTATTGCGAGCCTGACTAATCCTTACCCAGTAATGGGTTTGAACCTCGAAAGAGGAAGGGAAGTGCATCAGGTCAGGAAGAGGCTGGTTGCGGGGAAATAATTTACTTTGCGCCAGCCACTTTTGTTTTACATAAACAGATGCTCTTTTACCACAAAGTGAAGTTAATTTTTAATGAGGTCGCTGCCACAATTTGGGATCGCGAGGCGTTGTTATTGCCACCCGAGACATAAGCGCCTTCATTGCGCCGGCCATTAATAAGCTAACCTTCTCTCCACGATTAGTTCTTTGTCTGCATTCCCAGGCCCGTACTCCTGCTTGTTGCACTTTAATGCCGATTTCACGATAGATACCATGAGCAGAAGCGATGACCCAGGCTGAACGCAAAGGTAAACCAACAAGCCCTGTCAGAGCGGAGGTATAATAAGATTCCGCTTCTACAATCAATCGGGATGCCACCCGAGCTAGCGCAGGACGGTTTTCGGTATAAATAAGTGTGTCTGGCATTAGCCCTTCTTGGTGAAGCCATTCTAGCGGAAGATAGCAACGCCCGGCCTTCGCATCCTCAATAATATCCCGAGCAATGTTAGTTAACTGAAAAGCAATTCCTAGATCGCAGGCCCGATCCAGCACACTCGCCTCGCGAACCCCCATAACCCTTGCCATCATCAGCCCAACCACTCCCGCGACATGGTAGCAATATCTCAGAGTATCATCCAACGTTCTGTAAGGCTCACAGAGTACATCCATTGCGAATCCTTCCAGATGTTCGAAGGCCTGTTGCTGAGGGATTTCATTACTCAGAGCGACTGTCTGAAAGGCTGCAAAAGCAGGTTCGGTCATCGGCAATCCGTCATAAGCCTGCTTTGTCAGGTATTGCAGCATTTGAAGTTTCTCGCGAGCGCTATACTTATCAACACTGCTTATTTGTCTCCCCAGCTCTTGCCCGTCTATTATATCATCACAATAACGGCACCAGGCGTACAGCATCATTGTGTTGTGTCGTGTTGCTGTATCGAAAAGTCGGGTGACACTGGCAAAACTTTTTGAGCCTTGCTCCATTATCTGAGTAATGTGTTTAAGTAGCGCGGAATTCATCTAGCGATATCCTCTAACATCAATGTGGCTGTGGCTTTTGCTGATCCAATCACGCCGGGAATACCTGCTCCAGGATGCGTGCCTGCGCCGACGAGGTACAGATTATCAATGCGGCTGTCCCGATTGTGTGGTCGGAACCAAGCGCTTTGTGTCAGCAACGGTTCAAAGGAGAAGGCCGAACCTAGATGGGCATTGAGTTGGTCACGAAAATCAAATGGGGTAAAAATACGATGAACGACTAACTGCTTGAGCAGACCGGGCATATAGTACTTTTCCAGATACGCGAAAATACGGTCACGTAAGCGTGGCCCCTCTATATCCCAGTTGAAATTAGCTGTCCCCAGATGTGGTACAGGGGCCAGAACGTAGTAACTTGCGCATCCTTGGGGAGCAAGGGATGGGTCAGTAACAGAGGGGGCATGGAGATAGAGTGAAAAATCCTCCGCCAGTCGGTCATGATAAAAAATATCTTCGATGAGTTCCTTATAGCGTGGACCAAAGCAAACTGTATGGTGGGCTAATTGCGCATGGTGATGGTTCAGACCGAAATAAAGCACGAACAGTGAGTTGCTCATTCGTTTACGCACCAGTGTTCGGGCGCGGGCTATTCCGACCGGATGCTGACCCAACAGGTGCTGATAGGTATGAATAACATCGGCATTTGAGGCCACAACGTCACATGTCATATTTCGTCCATCAGTTAATTGGACACCTGTGACCCGATTGTCATGGGTGGTGAAGCGTTTTACCTTTGCATTAAGCTCAATTTCTCCACCAATGTCAGTAAACAATTTCACCATAGCCTCAACCAGAGCGCTGGTTCCTCCACGCGGAAACCAGACTCCCCATTCTCGTTCCAGTGCGTGGATCAAAGTATAGATAGAAGATGCAGCAAAGGGGTTACCTCCTATCAGTAGCGTGTGAAATGAAAATGCCTGGCGCAGGCTTTCATCCTTGATAAAGCGTGCCACCTGACTATAAACACTACGCCATGCGTGTAGACGTATCAACTGTGGAGCCGCATTCAACATGTCGCGAAAAGAGAGGAAGGGTACCGTTCCAAGTTTCAGGTAGCCTTCATTAAAGGCCTCCCGGGAATAGTCCAGAAAGCGTCGATACCCGTTAACATCTCTTGGATTGAACGTATGGATTTGTGCTTCCAGATGTTGCTGATCATTGTCGTAATCAAACATCTTCCCCGACTCCCAACAGAGCCGATAAAAAGGGCGTACGGGAAGTAAATCGACGTAATCAGCCATACGTTTACCAGCCTGGGTAAACAATTCTTCAATGACATTGGGCGCGGTGATTACGGTGGGGCCGGCATCAAAGGTGAACCCCTGTTCCTTATAAACATAAGCGCGTCCACCTGGTTTATCCCGTTGCTCCAAAATACATGTCGGAATCCCCGCAGACTGGAGCCTTATTGCCAGTGCCAGCCCACCAAAACCAGCACCAATGACCAGTGCTTTAATCATAATAAAAACCCTTAAGCTTCTTGTGTTGTTTAAACATTGCCTTTAGAGCACCTTTTATCGGTACTGGTGGTTTACCTATGAGAATCCGGGCCTTATCGACGGAATTAAGTTGCTCTGCATAAAAACGCGCAATCAGATCTGGGGAAAGTTGATAGAAACGTTGCATTACCTGCCAACGTTGTTGTGGATCCCCAGCTAGGAAGAGCATGCGATTTAGAAGACGGAAAAAGCGCTGGTGTTGCCACTGCTGTCGTGCGTAATCCCTGAGGGTAATGAATAAGGAGGTATCGGTAAGCTCCGGCAGAGCAACAATACGATCTGCCAACCGAATGGCGTGTGGCAGAGAGTAGCCTGTTGTGGGGTGAAACAAAGCTGCACGCAATCCACAGGTGGGCTGTCCTGCGAGTTGTGCCCAGAAAGAGGTAAAATCTCCCGTAAGTGTAATTGGAAGACAACCGCTCTCTTCTCGAATGAGTTTACCCAGTTTCCAGCCATGCTTTTTCGCGTACTCTGCGATAGTTGCCTTCGACAAGGCCTTATCAGGTGGCCCCCGATCAACGTAATGAGTGTCCTCTATCAGCAGACGAGTTGAGGAGAACGGCAGGACATAGATAAATCGATAACCTGTATCCTGCCCCACACTGGTATCCATTAAAATCGGGTGGGTTAAAGAGTGCGACTCTTCCAGCTCCCATTCCTGACCAAAAAATGCCTGGGTGCCACTCCCTATAAATGGCCCTGGTCGCCAGCCTCTCCCATCAATGACGGCGCCGGCACTTAGAGACGAGCCGTCCTGTAAGTAAACTTTCTGTGGAGTCAGCTCCTGTACCAATAAACGAGTCTGTATACGCTTGCCCAAATACGCATGGAGTATGTTTGCAAAGTGTTGGGATGTGACACTGAAATATGAATGTGGCAATGTGCGTTGAAATGCTGGAAAAATGACGTCGTAACCTGACCAGCGATAGGTAATCAGCGGCGCTATCCACTCATGTTCCGCCTCAGTAAGATCATGTTGATGAAATGACCACGTGTGATTGCCTCCTATTGTTTCTGTGTTTTCAATAAGCAACACTCGCAGATGTGGTTTACACTGCTGGAAACGCATTGCGATCAGTCCGTTGGCCAATCCTCCTCCCACCAAAATCAGATCCCAGTCGTACATCATTTTGTTGATCCTCCGACAATCACAAAGTTATTAACTTCATTAAGAGTCATACACATCACGGAAATTCGTGTTTGTTGAAAGAGATTAAAGATATTCAGTCATAGCGGAAAGACTCATGTTGGTAGCAAAACAGCTGTACGTAGCGCAGCAATATCGGCGCTCCCTGTGCAAAAGCAGGCGACTTTTATCTGCTCAATAATTAATTGGAAATGTTCTATAACTGCATCTGTGGAGAGGGCTGCACTATGTATGATGGCAGCGGCTTGGCCGACCAATTGTGCCCCCATGCAATAAGCTTTGGCAGCATCAACACCACTTCTGATACCGCCAGAGGCGATCAGTGGCATATTTGGAAGTGCCTCGCGTATTTCACGCAGTGCTGTCGCGGTCGGAATTCCCCAGTCAGCAAATGCCAAGGCCAATGCGCGGTGATGCGGTGTGGATGCTCGTTCTGCTTCAATCGCTGCCCAACTGGTTCCCCCAGCCCCGGCTATATCCAGCATACTGACTCCAGCTTCTGCCAATTGGCGTGCGACAGGAAGCGATAAACCTGAACCTACTTCTTTAACAATTATAGGAACCCCAAGTTTTGTTACGAGTTGTTCAATAGCATATAGAATATGGCACCAGTTACGGTCACCTCCCTGTTGCAGTGCCTCCTGTAGTGGATTCAGATGGATAATTAGAGCATCGGCTTCAATCATCTGTACTGCTCGCAGAGCATAATTAAACCCGCGCTCGCCACGAATTTGGGCTGCCCCGAGATTAGCGAAAAGGAGAATATCAGGAGCTATCTGGCGTAGTGAGCGACTAAGCCCATCGTTTGCTTCATTTTCAAGAGCAACACGTTGCGACCCGACTCCCATTGAAATGCCCAGTACTTGAGCTGCTTCTGCAAGATGATGATTAATCGCATGAGCACGATGAACCCCTCCAGTCATAGAGCTTATGAGCAGTGGTGCCTGCAAAATTTTTCCAAAGAGGGAACACTTAAGATCTATACTGTCTAGATCCAATTCTGGCAGAGCACAATGCTGAAATCGCCACTCAGCAAACCCCGTACTTACTTGGGACTCCGTTTGAGGAGGACGGAATATAATATCCAGATGCTCATTCTTACGCTGAGTGTGATCGATCTTTTTCATTTTTTTCGGGCCAAGGTTGAAATTAATTAAACATCGCAATATTTTTATCAAACCAGTGTTGTATAAAATATCGTGAAGCTAAATTTCTGCGATACACTATTGCCAAATATTTATCAATGTATCTGATGTGTCTGCGTAATTGTTTATGCACTTTAGATTTTCCGAGCAGCGTAACCATTGTTAACTTTTCCTTATCCTGATACATATCTTTCCCTGTATTATTCAGGTCATCACTCAAGTCATCCAGTAATTGAAACGCCTGCCCCAGATGTTGTGATACATGACGCAATGCCTGGCGGGTTATATCAGGTGCATTCACAGCAATTGCCGCTAACTGAAATGTTGTGTCGAAAAGCAAACCCGTTTTTAAATCGTTGGTGGTAGCAATGGCATGATAATTACCAGCACATAATGTATTGTTCAGATCGCGAAACTGCCCTTGGACAAGACCGTTTAAACCCACTGCATGGGAAAGTATGGCGACAGCAGCAGATTTATCGTATTCAGAAAGGTTTGTTTCTACAATGAGGCCAAAGGCCCGGCTCAGCAAGGCTACAGCCGCTAGGATCGCTACACTTTCACCATACTGCCGATGAATAGCCGGGCGTCCGCGTCGATACTCAGCATTATCCATACAGGGAAGATCGTCTAAAATTAATGAGGCTGCATGCACTATTTCAATTGCGGATGCCAGCTGTAGAAAGTCAGTCTTCCAGGGGTTTTCTCCAAGATCCAGGACTATGAGTAGCAATAAGAGGGGGCGGATACGTTTTCCAGACACCAGTGTACTTTCTCGCATGGCTGCGCAGACTTTATCATCTGGGGCTCCTGAAGGAAGTACCAGCTCTAGGTGCTGTTGTAGTGCACTCTGTAGCTCCAGTAATGTCTCTTCGTAATTCATAGCTCGTGCAGTACTGACGTTCATAAATATTTCCCGAATCACGTAAATAATTTCACTAAGCCATTTGAAAAACAATGATAAGCTTATATTACAATAGGCTTCAGGCTTATATACCCGTCATCTTTCAAGTTGCTTCTTTGCCGTCGCGATGCATCTTGAAATCCATAGGGTATAGCATAACTTCATTTATCCAGCAGTGATGCATTCCCATTGGAATATGGTGCGGCAAACGTAATCTGCACACCATTGAGAGATCATCAGCATTTAAAACTACGATATCTGTACAGTGCAATTTTTCGACATAAACCTTAAAAATAAGCCAACCATCATCTTCTTTAACAGAGCCCTGTTTGGCTACAAAAACAGGTTCTTCCGGCAAGTCATTATCAAAACTGTGGCTTAATACACTCTTATCAAAACAATCAAATTTAATTATTGATCTTCCTTCACTTTCAGAAGCCCCCCAACAAACGAACCAGGCATATCTGTGCTGTCTACCACAGACTGTAGGGTTTATGGCTGGGAAATCAGTATTCCCCCTGAATAAAATTTCTTTATCAACATTCCCGGATGCAGTGCATAAAGTAAAACGACAAAGTTCTGAACTATTATTTTTAAATATATTCTGTGTAAATACTGGGAATGACCTCCAAAATGAGGCGTCGAAAATCACATTCCCATCGGCATCTTCATAGCCATTTGCGAAATGAAAAATAAATCCAGGAACTGCATCATAGAATTTCACATCATGGCATTCTCTTGAAACTAAAAGAACCCGGCCATCTTCACTTTCACGTGAATTCATGGATGCAATGATGCTTTCATTACCAATTACATTCCTCAACTTAAGATTTATATGCGGCCCACCTAAAAAAAATAAAAAGTAATTTTTTGTCACTATGAAATCGTGAATTAAATACCTTTTCTTAAGCGAAATTTTTCGTATAACCGTCATGTCGCCGGCACTGTCTATTTTGTATAGCGTCAACTTAGATCCAATACCATATGTCACACCAAATCCATATAAATTATCATCATTTGGTATTTTTTTAGGATGTGCTGTAAATGGTACTTCACGAAGGTTAAGTTTGGGAAGGAAAGAAAATCGTGCTTTTAGCTTTCCAGAAAAGTCATATTTTGAAATTGTCTCAAGAGTTACCGGATTAATTAAATGTGGCATCCCTCCTTCCCACAACGCCAGAAGCTTATGAGAATGATATACAATATTTGTATTTGCCGGATTTTTAATAATAAAAAATCTCATCCTGAGTTTTAGTTTTTTAGGGACGGTTCCAACCGAGCGATACAGTAACCTTTGAGCTTTTTCCTCTTTTAAGTATTCCTTTGTTAACACATGTCTGTTTTTATAGAATATCCCATTATCACTGAACGTTACTTTAAATATCATCCCATCCCCATCAAATGGATGATTATAATATTCGTCTCCCCTATGCAGGCGACCGGGACCAATTCTAAAGAAAGTACCCTTTAACTCTGAAGGAACCTCTCCCTCAATAGGAACTAATTTTGAATCAAGTTCCTCCAGCTGAGATTGAAAGGGATTAATATGGTTTTTCGATAATACAACGTCGCTCAAGTCTTCACCTCTATATTTCCAACCGAATAATAGGTAATGATTTAATACCGGAGCTCTATAAGAAGATATAATTACACTAAAATAACAGTACTTTATTGAAGATGAACAGAACTATTTTTTTCCAAAGGGATTTTTGTAATTGAAATCACGAAGAAGAATTTTTCTATAACTATAAACAGTAACACACCTTTGATGTGATGGCGTACATGTAGAAGGGTGACTGAAACATGAGGAGCAACGCCAGATAAACGTGTTCTCAGGCTTGGAACGTGAGAAAGTGCAAGCATGAACTGTCCCCCAAATGTTGGACTTCAATCCGTACATAGGGGGACAATTTAAATATGGTGGATTTGTATGTATTACGAGATATCAATCAAACCAAGATCATTGCTTAATGTCGTACCACTGATATTGTAGCTGGCAAGCGCTTGACTTCCTTTTTTGTATAAAAAAGCTTTACGGGCTTCATTATCATTTCCCCATACTACAAATACATGCATAAAAACTGTTGAGCCATCAGGAACACCAAGATCGCCTGGGTCAACAGTATCTGTTAATCCAAGAGTAATATTATTACCTTGCTGACTTAAATGCTTTTCACCGTCGCCATCCATATAACTAAATTGGATTCTAGCAACAAATCCACCTGAATTTTTAAGACTCATCTTGCCAATTTCTTGCAATGTCATTACAGTCTCCTTTTGAGAAAAAACTAATAACATTTAGCTATTCAATTACATAAGTCGCCTAAGATGTGTTAAATAAAAATAAATCTTAACCAGTGAAATAAATAACATATTAAAACCAATATAACAAATAATTATCATATGTATTCTATGAAAAAATAAAAATTATCTTGATAAGTCCCAATAATAAATAATTTCCTTTCGTTAGATATTTAATCTAGTTAATGTTTTTCTTTATAATACAATGAGGTATTTATTTTTATATAATGACGACTCTATTGTTTTAATTGGTGATAATTGCGATTTATAATGTTTTTTTATAATAATAATTGCAACATCATGACGCTGTGAATAAATGATTTCGTATTTATTTAATAAATCATTAGATATTTTTCCATCTTGATTTTTTCTCAGTCGATTATTTCATTAGTTTATGACAATAATTTATCTATTAATGCTTAATTAAAATCTGTACATGATCACCAGTGTATTGGTTTACTACCTATCCCAATAGGGCTATTTTATTTGCCATTTTGAACCTGGGCAGTGCTCAAAATCCTCACGTACTACGTGTACGCTCCGGTTTTTCCGCGCTGTCCGTGTTCAAACTGCCTGCAACAATTACGCCTATTGAGATAGGCTCTTAGTCATCCTTTATCGCAAAAATATTAATGGATTCGTATGTAATTTATTGATTATCAGAACAAACTCCCTTTAATACGTTGGCATGATATACGATGTGCTTACCGATAAAACTGGCGACAAAATAGTAGCTATGATCATAACCGGTACGCAGGTTCAGTGTGTAGGGATGTCCTGTGCTTTCGCATACATCCTTCAACAGCTCAGGGCGTAATTGCTCTTCAAGAAACGGATCATCGGTACCGATATCAATTAACATATGCAATGATTTGGTGCTATTGGTTAGCAGCTCGATTGTGTCATAGGCTTTCCATGTGTCACGATCTTCGCCCAGATAAGCGCGAAAAGCTTTTTCTCCCCAAGGAACTTGAGAAGGAGCAACAATCGGTGAAAAGGCCGATACGCTGTGGTAACGATCTGGATTGCGTAGTGCGATCATCAGTGCGCCGTGGCCTCCCATCGAATGACCACTCATGGCCCGAGCGGTTGTTACCGGAAAGTGTGCTTCGATCAGTATTGGTAGCTCTGACACCACATAATCATACATGCGATAGTGCGGTGCCCAAGGTTCTTGTGTTGCGTTGAGGTAAAAACCGGCTCCCTGACCCAAATCATAGGCGTCATCATCTGCAACTTTCTCACCGCGAGGGCTGGTATCTGGGGCAACGAGAATAATACCCTGTTCGGCAGCGTAGCGTTGGGCTCCTGCTTTAGTGATGAAATTCTGCTCATTACATGTTAGACCTGAGAGCCAATACAGCACCGGTAATTTCTGATGTTCAGCCTGAGGAGGAAGGTAGACAGCAAAATTCATGGTGCAGCCAAGCACGGCCGATTCATGCTGATAAACATCCTGCCATCCCCCAAAACAAGCGTGGCGTTCAATCCTCTCCATTCTTTTTCCTCTGTAAAACCTACCTACAGGTTTACTCATTTGACGGTAAACCTAGGGCTATCGTTTCCTGTTTTATTAAAAACCGCCTGTCACAGCACGGTTTTTAACTCCCGTAAAACAGCTTAGTAATGGATAACGGTACGAATGGATTTTCCCTCATGCATTAGATCGAATGCTTCATTAATACGTTCGAGCGGTAAGGTGTGAGTAACAAAAGGTTTTAACTCAATTTCACCTTTCATTGCCTCTTCCACCATTTTAGGCAACTGACTGCGGCCTTTAACACCACCAAAGGCGGTGCCTCGCCATGAACGACCGGTGACCAGTTGGAATGGTCGGGTTGATATTTCTTGTCCTGCGCCGGCCACACCGATAATCACTGATTGCCCCCAACCACGGTGTGCGCTTTCGAGCGCAGCACGCATCACATTGACATTACCAATACATTCGAAGGTATGATCCACTCCCCATTCCGTCATCTCGATAATGACTTGCTGAATAGGTTTGTCATAATCATTTGGGTTCAGGCAGTCGGTTGCACCGAACTGCCTTGCCAGCTCAAATTTTGCCGGATTTGTATCAATGGCAATGATCTTGCCAGCTTTTGCCTGACGAGCGCCCTGGATCACGGCAAGGCCAATGCCGCCTAGCCCAAAGACGGCAACGGAGTCACCGGACTGTACTTTAGCGGTATTGTGCACTGCACCGATGCCGGTAGTAACACCGCAGCCTAGCAGGCACACTTCTTCATGATTTGCTTCCGGGTTGATTTTTGCCAATGATACTTCGGCTACGACTGTATATTCGCTGAATGTGGAGCATCCCATATAATGATAAATAGGCTGCCCTTTGTAGGAAAAACGGGTTGTGCCGTCCGGCATTACGCCTTTCCCTTGAGTTGCTCGTACGGCCACACACAGATTGGTTTTTCCTGATTTGCAGAACAGGCACTCTCCGCATTCTGCGGTATAAAGAGGGATAACGTGGTCACCGGGTTTGACGCTAGTGACGCCTTCACCAACCTCAACGACGACGCCGGCGCCTTCATGCCCGAGTATGACAGGAAAAACGCCCTCTGGATCATCCCCTGACAGGGTGAAGGCATCCGTATGACACACACCGGTATGACTGATTTTGACCAGCACTTCACCGGCTTGGGGCGGGGCTACATCGATTTCAACGACTTCAAGGGGACGGCCCGGTCCGAATGCAACAGCAGCTCTTGATTTCATAAGCTCTCCTTCTAAATAGACAGTGCTACGCGTTTGCGAATATATACCCGTCATCTTTCAAACTGCCTCTTTGTTGGCTGCACTCACTCACCCCGGTCACATAGTTACCTATGCTCCCGGGGATTCGCTCCCTTGCCGTCGCGATGCAACTTGAAATCCATTGGGTATAGATTAATAAAGTCAATCGGGTTATCAGCGAAGATATCTTTGTAATAGTTTATTAAGAATATGATTTCGCATCTGTAGAAATGGTACAAAAATTTTAACATTAATACATATTTTTAAAATAGCTTACTAGAGATAATTGGAAAACTATGATTTGTCATGGTCACAGATGTCCTTTCAGGAAAAGGCGGGTTGTGGAGAAATAACCTAACTTTGCACCAGCCATTGCGAGTTCCATAATATCCAACATATTCCTACGGGTTGGCAAAGTATCGGCTAAGCAATGAAGTTCTTGGGAGTTATTCACTGAAAAAGCCCTCATGAATAGAGGGCCTATATGTATTACGCAACATCGATCAAGCCGAGATCATTATTTAATGTCGTGCCACTGATAACATAACTCGCAGTTGATTGACTTCCTTTTTTGTATAAAAAAGTTTGACGAGCTTCATTATCATTTCCCCATACTACAGACACATGCATAAAAATCATTGCTCCATCAGGAACACCAAGATCACCTGGGTCAGCAGTTTTTGTTGCTCCAAGATTAATATCATTACCTTTATTACTTAAATATTTTTCACCGTCGCTATCCATATAACTAAATTGGATTCTAGTACTACAGCCGTAGATACCAGAAAGTTGCATTTTCCTTGATACTCACAACTCTGAGAAACCGCATGAATTAAGCTTTTCTATGAGTGTCTTTTCTATTGAGAGAAGTAAGTACGGCTGTAGTATTAGGACCCATGCTTATTTTCGCTAACATATTGGCACATATTGTTGTGCCAGCTCATCACTGGTACTGGAAGCTGGCAGAGTCGGAGAACAATCACCGAATACTGAAATCATTTATGGCTATTGACACTAATGGTCATTACCACATAACTGAAGATATACCCGTCATCTTTCAAGTTGCCTCTTTGTTGGCTGTACTCACTTACTCCGGTCACATAGTTATCTATGCTCCCGGGGATTCACCCCCTTGCCGTCGCGATGCATTTTGAAATCCATTGGGTATATTATGAAATATAAAGGCAGAATTTACTTCGGTTATCTACGTTATTCCCACTCCTCCAAGTTTACGTGATGGGAGATGCCTCAGAAATTACTTCTGGTTCGAGTGCTGCCATTGACATTAAAGTTATAACATTACTACCTACGTTGATGAGTATGTCTGTAAGAAGATAATATCAGACCTGACAGAGCCAAAATCGGTGATAAGCTGGTTATATGTACCAGTAGTAGTGGATGCTAAAGTCTACTGTAGGAGATATCTATGACCAACCTAGGAAACATATTAACAATAATGTATTGCATGTTGTATTCATCTGAGTTTGAATATCTTTCTGATTGTGGTGAGGACTAGTTTTTGTCCATCCACATAAGTTAAGTAAATAGTTTTTCAATGGATTTTGTACAGAATGTGAAATAAACTAATGATTACCCAAGATGCTAGTTCAAAAATTATCGGTTTCCTGTATCAGTTCGAGCGTGCCTTATATCGCATATTCTCAAGTGAACATAATTCTGTTGTATTTGGGATAGAAACAGTAGATGATGTGGTAGAGGAGGCTATATTAGCTAATGGATTACCAAGCATTACTTTCGAACAGGATAAACATAGTTTAGATACCAGAGCTCAGCCTTATCAGGACAGTAGCAAGAACTTGTGGCATACCTTGCATATCTGGCTGGATGCTATGAAAGTAACCCGTGAAAAATATGACGAAGTGACCTATTGTTTAGTCACGAACCGAATTATTGATAAAAGAAATCTTGTAGTATTTCTTTCTGAAGCGAAAAGTGAAGAGCAGATTAATACTGCTTTAGCAATGTTAAAAGAACAGGCGAAAAAAATTACGGGGAAAGTTAAATCTATTGCAGAGGAAGTGTTAACTTATTCTGATGAAGAGTTAATATTCCTGATTAAAAATATAGAACTTCTTGATAGTCATGGAACGACTTCCGGTATTTCCCCAAAGGAGGCTACAATTCAGTTACTACACTTACCATCTGAAGTAAAGGAACACGGAGATAATATCTATCAGACGTTGCTTGGATTTATGATCGATAAATGTAATACTGCCTGGAAAGCTAAACAACCTGTCGAGCTGACTAAAGAACCTTTTGCTAATCTCTTGAATTCTGAAATAAGTCTAATTAAACGTAAAAACTTTACTGAGCAACCTTTTTTCCAAACCGCTTTCAAAAATTATCTTAAGCAAGATAATGCAGAGCATTTATTTATCAAACAACTTCAAAGTATTGATATAAGTACAACGATGTGTAATCGAGCATTAGAGCACTATTGGGCATTTTATGCTGAAAGGGTCAGATTACAACAGGCAGGTGAAATTCCTCTTTCAGCATGGCGAGCCCGTGATGATGTACTTTATAATCGTTGGTTACAAATTAAAGATTGCATTGAACTTGGACTGGAATCAGAAGGAAATAGCCAAAAATTGAATATGTTGAAGAAAATTTATACTGATACAACGGATCCCAATTATACGGCTTCACTGGCTGGTCAACGAACTGAGAACCTTTATTTTACGACAGGAAATTACCACGATTTAGCCAATTCCCCTTCAAAGGAAACATTTATACACTGGCATAATGATTTCCTGAAGATTAAGGAGAAATAATTATGATTTATAAAGATAGCAATATAATTAATAACAGTTCACTCGCCTGTTTTCTGCTTGTCTATTTTGTAGAACAATATGAGAGCTGTTCTGTGAATGATGATCATCCTGATTTAATGAAACTATTACTTGTACTTCCTATTGTATGGCATAAAGTCAGTCGGGAATCAATCAAAAAAAAGAAAAGAACAACACCTCTAATTGCCGTAGTACAGGAATCACTTTTGATTAAATCTAACTTAGCGCAACGTGTTTCAGAATATGCAGGAGCCTCCATTCAGGGGCTGAATTTAGCTGTTTCCTCTGGTTTGCTAATGCGATTGATTGAACACGGTGAAACGCGGTTTGCAACAAACTTCTCAAAATGGCCGGGAGGAATAAATAAGTTGCTTCCTAAAGAAATGGTTCAAACCATAACACGATTGGCAAACTGGTTTTCTTGTGTAGATACACCTTCCATTTATCGTCTTCTTCTGGGTAACTAATTATGAAATTCACTATTGATGCATTAATACTTTGGCCTGTTAATCCCAATAATAATCTTCGGGTAATCCCCTTTAAAAGCGATAAAATAAATATAGTTCATGGGATTAGCGGCACAGGAAAATCATCAATTATATCAATAATTGATTATTGTCTTGGAGCAAGCAAGTGTGCTATTCCTGTAGGTATTATTCGAGAGTCTGTTATGTGGTTTGCGATTAAAGCTAATATTCGAGGGTATAAATATCTTATAGCAAGGAAAACACCCAGTAAAAGATCGGTTAGCAATGAGTATCATCTTTCCCCTTATCCTGAAAAACTTCCTTTGACTCTTACTTCAACTCATTCAGATGCTGTTTTTAAAAATAAATTTAATCAACTTGTTAATCTGACTGATCTCCCTCTGTCTGAAAATAACGAAAAAACTGGATTTGATGGAAGAGCTTCCTACAGAGATATGGCTGCTTTTAATTACTTGCCACAACATATTGTGGCTAATCCATATACTCTATTTTTTAAAGCCGACTCTTACCAGAATAAAGAAAGACTAAAAAGGGTAATGCCGTTTGCATTAGGCATTATTGATCGTCAATATATGATTAGAGAGAAAGAGCGTATAGATATACAGAAGCAGCGAGATTCACTATATAAACAGCAAGAGGTAAACAAAAAAGCGTTGTCAAGTTGGGCTTTTGATGTTGATCGCCTATGGAAGGCATGTGTGGAATTGGGGTTATTATCAGAAACAGAAAATCAGGATACTGATGCTAAAGTAAAATCATTAAATTACATTAATGATATATATACTGAAGGGCGTATCGGTGATCTATTGGGTACTCCTAATTATGAGTATACCAATAGGCGTTTAAAAGCACTTGTTGCTCAAGGAGAGGAGATCCAACAGCATATTGATACATTACGGATCCAAATCAGAAACTATGAGCAACTATTTTCCAGAGGTCAAGGTTTTACACAGGCAATACAGAAAGAAAAAGAGCATATTGTTGGATTTGACTGGCTTAAGAATAATTTGTCTCCAGGAGGTGAATGTATCGCATGTGGATCAAAAACAAATAGATTATCAACAGTTGTTGATAATCTTGAAAAACAAATTTCCCGGATTAACTCTATCTCCGAGGTTCTTTTTGAAAACCCCATAGCAGATAAAGAAATTGATAAATTAAAAAAAGAATTACGAATTCAGCAAGATAAACTTCAAAAAATCCGCAAGGAAAAATTTAATCTAGAAAAAATAGATAAATCTACCAACAATTCCATGAATAAAGTATATGTTTTAATTGGGCGTATCCAAGAAACATTATCATCACTTAAAAAAGTAAATAACACTGATGATATAAGTGAGAAAATAAAAGAATTAGATGATCAATTCAATGAAATAGAGAAATTCTTTCTTCAGTCTAATAAAAGCAGAACAGAATATATTGTATACCAAGAGATAAATTCACTTATAGAAAAGTATGCTGATAATTTTAGGCTTGAACGTCGAGGCAATATTAAACTTGACAAAAATGAGTTAACATTATGTTTTAATGTAGATAATGATAGAAGAAATGAATTTTTATGGGAAGTCGGCAGTGGAGCTAATTGGATGGGATATCATTTATCTGTCTTTTTAGCTTTGCATGAATTTCTATCTCATAAAGATCGTACTCGTCTTCCTCCGTTTAGTTTTTTAGTGATTGATCAGCCTAGTCAAGTTTATTTCCCTAGTGCTGCTTCCGGAGAGAATGTATTAGATGTAATGGCAGAAGATAAAAGTCTCCAGATAACCAGACAAAATGATGTTGTCGCTACACAGAGAATTTTTGAAATGTTGGCAGTCGCAATTGAAGAAAATAACTATTTTTTTCAAGTAATAGTGCTTGAGCATGCTGATAAATCAATATGGGGGCAAGTAAAAAATACATATGAAGTTGAGTGCTGGAAGGATGAAGGAGATGGCTTGATACCTCGCTCTTGGAGTTTGTAATCTAATCTATTCCAGGCTTTTTCTGAGTAAGAGCAAAGGATATCTAACTTTAATGTTAGATATCCTTCAGACCGCTGACAAACCTCGTTTAATATCGCCGGGTTTGTTGGCAGTATGAATACTCAGCATCAACAAGTATTGAACTCATTCACTTTTGCGAGCATGATCGCAGTTCATTCACCAATTTAGCTAATGGTTATGACTTCACTCGCAGCACTGCAAACAGCGATATCAAAACTCACCGTCTGGCGTAAAGGCGATCAACGCGCACCACATAAGCCATTACTGCTATTATATGTGTTGTCTGAGTACAAAAAAGGGCATGAGCAACTGTTTAATTACGGTGATGAAATCCATCAACCACTATTACAATTACTCACTGATTTTGGCCCCAGTCGCAAAGAACACTATCCTTCAATGCCTTTCTGGCGCTTACGGAGAGATGGCTTTTGGGAACTGAGAAATGCAGAACATTGCACACCACGTCCGGGAAGCAAGGAACCGCCAAAACGAGAGCTGATTGAGTATCAAGTTGCCGGAGGTTTTGATTCAGCCAGTTTCCAGTTACTGCGCCATCAGCCTGCACTTGTTGATGAACTGGCACAACAGATCCTCAATGAACATTTCCCGGAAAGCGTCCAGGTAAGCCTAGCTGAGCGACTAGGTTTTGATATTAACAAGAAATTAAATAGCCGTGATCCACGTTTTCGTGGTGTGGTTTTACGCGCTTATCACTACCGCTGCGCCGTTTGTGGCTATGATTTACGTCTGGATGGCTCACTGGTCGGTCTGGAAGCTGCCCACATCAAATGGAAACAGTTCGGTGGCCCTTGCCTTGTGGAGAATGGTTTGGCACTTTGCACACTTCATCATTCCGCTTTTGATAGAGGTGCAATCGGCATAGACGAGAATCTGAAGATTAAGATCTCTGATGGGGTCAATCGTAGTCCGGTTGTTGAGCAATTGTTCTGGGCCAGAGATGGCGAAAGCCTTTATCTTCCGCGTAATCGTCAGTACTATCCGGCAGATAGATTTATTGAATGGCACCAGACTCAGGTGTTTAAGACATAAATAAAGTCAATTTGTGTTGCAGATATCAACCATCTAGACATTTTGATGTTTAGATGGTTAGATGGTTATATCATGTGCTTTTCTCCAAATCTCTCACATTATTTCTCTCTCCCTTTTTCAACCTATCTGAATAACTCCATACCACTGCAACATCAATCCAAACCGTATGAAATCTCTGCTCATATAGAAATGATACTTATCGTGTAGTGGAAATAGAGGGCCGTAGCTCTATAGAGGTAACCAATATGCTTGGATATCTGATTTATACTTGCTTAGTTCATCGATACACATCTTTTTTAGCTATCCAACATGCCGCTCTGTTCCATTTTACGCAACACACTCAGCATGTCTTTGGATTTAATATCAGTGATAGTCCGTTTTCGCCCTACAGGATTCGATATAAAATTTTATTTAATAATTTTAAACTCAATTATCTACCATATCCCCAATTATACCCCCTGATTATTTTACTACATTTTAAATCCACCTTTCTTTGAAAGGATATCCCCACTAATAAAAGTAGAGAAGATATTTTTTTCCTTTATTATCAAACTTTGTGCTGATAGTATCATTATGGTATTACTTTCTCTGAGTAAATAGATTGCACCTTAAAATAACAAATTGTTACTATGTAACAATTTGTTATTTCATAAATTAATAATCATCATTATTATAACATTGGTTTATTTTTTAATCGCCAACATATCTCACAAATTAAGTAAGCTCTGATCAAAATATTAGAAAAAGTGATTTAATATGTTTTACTATATGCAGTATACCAGTGGTCGGCTGATCTTTATGAAAAGGGCTTAAAATGTCTGACTCTATTTTTAACTTCAAAAATTATCCAATAGTATTTATTGGATCTGGAATGTCTAAAAGATACTTGGAAAATTCTCCAACATGGCCTGAGTTGCTGGAAGAATACTGGAATAAAATTGATAACAATGGTCAAGGTTTTTATAATTACTTATCGGAAATAAAGGATAAATATAAAGAAAAACAAAATGATCCTGATTTAAATCATAAAATATATTCGGACGCAGCAACTTACATTGAAAAAAAATTCAAGGAATTATTTACTTCAGGGAAAATATCATTAGAAGGATTGACATCAAAAAGAGTTTTTGATGAGGATATATCACCATTTAAGTATTCTTTATGCCAAAGATTTAAACAAAATAAATTAAAACCAAATATTAAAAAAGATGAACTTGAATCATTTAAGAAATTTTTAAAAAATGCAAAAATGATCATTACAACAAATTATGATTCATTTATTGAAACACTTTTGTCAGAACAAAATGTTGAACCTAAAATGTATATTGGCAATGACGGTTTTTTTGATGATACTATTGGATGGAGTGAGTTATATAAGATACACGGAGATATAGAATTACCTAATTCAATAGTAATTAATAGTTATGATTATGAAAGATATGATAGTAAATCTATACTGATTAGCGCAAAAATATTATCAAGTATGATAAAAAGCTCGATAATTTTTATTGGATATTCATTAACAGATAGAAATGTAAAAAAACTACTGACTGATTTTTCTTCACAACTTCCGAAAGAAGACAAAAGAAAATCTGCTGAAAGAATTATTTTTATTGAGTTTAAAAAAGATGAAATGGATATTATAAAAACACATAGAACAGATGATAAATCACAAATAACGTATACATCTATAGAAACAGATAATTATAAAAAGATATATGATGAAATAAGTAATATAGATGAAGGGTTGCCGCCATATGATATCCTTAGATATCAAAGGGTAATAAAGCAACTTATACTAGAAGAGGGGGAAAAAGGAAATCTAGGTAGTCTATTAGTCACACCTTCTGATTTGGATGAATTAGAGAAACATGCCAATTCTGGTAAGAATTTAGTTGTTGCTTTAGGTGATAAACAACTTGTTTATATTAGAGTAAAAGAAATGGAATATTTAGAAGATTATATCTTTGATAAAAGTGAAATACCAAATAAATCAGCTATTGAATTTCTTATCGATTGTCCTCCTCATGCCAGAACTCCTTTCTCAAAGTTAATAAAATCTTGTGATTTCCATAATATAAAAATATCAAAAAAAGAAATGAAAAAAATAGAAACAAGAATAAATATGCATGGAAAAATAGATAATTTAGTTAAATCTGTTAATCTGGATAAAAAATACTCAAGTATTGGGTTTAGATCAATTGAAGATATCAAAGCCGAGAACTTATTAAAAAACAAAGAATTATTGGTTATAATAAAGAACATAAAATCAATCAGTAAAGATGAATTAAGGAAATATATCCAAGAAGAAGCCTTTCCATTATTTAAAAGAAATGGAAAGGATGATCATTTAAAATCAAACTTAAGAAAGTTATTTTTAGCTTTTGATTTATTAACATATGGAGATGTAAGTTTAGATTTGCTAAATAAAGGTGACTAAACTTCTCTTAACTAAAAGAAAAGCTCTAAATAAAAATTAGTGGGGTGCTTAGTACCCCCACAAAAAAATATCCATTTAAATCGAGCCTCTTCTAGTTGAATGCTTTTCTAGCCTTTCGCTCAATAAGTTGACCATTAAAATCAAAATACCGACTAGGCCAAATTCCAGAGGGATGAATTTCGAGATAGTTAGCAATAATCCATTCACCTTTAGGCCAAGGCCGACTGGGCGTATTGGCTAATGTAGATGAACTGACTCCCGCTTCACTAGGAACAGCCGCTAAGGTTGTTCCACGCTTACGTAATACAGCAATTATATCCGCTTGATGTAGGCGTGAGCCTGTAAGAGTCATGTTGTCCTTTTGCTGCCGCGTCACTTTCAGCGGTAAACCTGCAAATGTGACGCCTTAAGTTCTGCGAACGGTTAGCAAAAGTAGTGCGAGCATTAAAATGCCAACAGGTACAGCAAAACGCTGCAAGGCTAAGTGTCAGGTAGCTGCAATAAGTTAATTGTTTGGGTGTAGAGAAACCATCCACTGAATATTTCAACCAGAGATAGTTAGAGGTGTAAGCTGTATGAGTGAAAGCCACCCTGCACGTATAAAGTGAAATGAGATCAAGACGTAGCTCAATTTGTTTGATAGTAAAAATAGCTTCACAATAATTACAATCTGTTGTGGTGTTTAAAACTATTGAGACTCATCAATTTGTGAGCCGAGGAAAGGTGAGATAATGATACAAATGGAAGAGGGAAAAATAGCGTACCAACCATCTAAACGTCAAGGTGTTTAGATGGTTGGTAAGTGGCTTATAATAGCGAGTAGTAGATCGACTGGACCCTGTAAATAATTCTGTATATTAGCTCACACCTATATTTGCCCACCTACTCCCTTAAACTTCTCGACAAATGCAGCAATTTTCTGGAAAACAGCCTGCTTTTTCGTTCTGTATTCCGGGTTAAGTGGACTTAACTTAGGTAGAGTGGAATTGAGCTCTGTGCCGTTTTCACTTGCATATTCTCGTTTTAATGATGCTGTAATATAGCGCTTAGCCGCATCTTCATTTAATTTCTCCGAGCTAATTAACTCTTCTGCTTCACGTTTTTGTTCAGCTTGAGCAAATTTGAAAAATTCATCAATAATACTGGCCTTGTCGATAATTTCGTCCAAGTTAGTTTGATTAATGAAATCAACAATTAGACTTTCTTTTGCTCGATTGCCAAGGCTGGAACGAATTAAACGGCGAACTTCATCAATTAACTCTGCCTTATTTTTATTCTTTTTATTGTTTTCAAAAATCAACTCAAGAATGTAATCTAGATTAATTTCCTGCGATTTGAGCAAGTCCACTTCAAAGACGACATCATCCCAGTCAATAGTAGATTTATCTTTCTCGTTAGACGACTTTTCACGGCGTAACCAATCACGCGTATCATTATAGGTTGAGCGATAATCTTGAATAGCACGCTCAGTTGGCATCTCAATCGCTTGCATCGCGGCAATATCTTCATCACTCAGGTAGTATTTAACTTTAAATGCCTCGACAGCCTCCGGATTACTAGTATCTACATGTTGTAGAGCCTTTAATCCTGCAAATTCATCATAGTTTTGCAGTACATTCTCCGCACGCAAATATTCACCAAATAGTTTGGCAAAATCCTTTTTATCTTGCTCTTTAACAATATCATCAGGATTAGGAAAGCGTCTTTGTAGCTCTGTCACTACCTCTAAAAATCCGCGACGTGCTTCGCCAGTGACTAAATCAGTAAAGCCTTCCATGTATTCTTTATAGCTTTTTTCCAGCACCACGTTTTTGGTGTTCTTATCACCAAATAAAGTGATGGCTTCAACTGTAGCCTGTTCTAAATCACGGAAGGTGACGATATTGCCAAAGGTCTTCGTGGCGTCATAAATACGGTTAGTACGTGAAAAAGCTTGCATTAGGCCGTGGTAACGCAGATTTTTATCGACAAATAAAGTATTCAATGTCGGCGCATCAAATCCTGTTAAGAACATGCCAACAACAATCAGTAAATCTACTTCTTGATTTTTCACTCGCTTAGCGAGGTCTTTATAGTAGTTTTGGAAACCTTTACTATCTACACCAAAATTCATTTTGAACGCTGCATTATAATCATCAATGGCTGCGCTTAAAAATTCTTTGGCACTGCTGTCCATTGCGGTGAGTTCAAAACTTTCATCAATAAGCTCACCAATAGCATCTTGCTCTTCATTAGCGGCGAAAGAGAAGATAGTGGCAACATTAAGCGGTTTTTTATTTGCTTTATTTTCTTCAGTCTCTTTTTGTAAATGCTTGAACGCTTCATAATAAGCTTTGGCGGCATCCACGCTACTGACCGCAAACATGGCATTAAACCCCTTGCCGCCGGCTTGGAGACGATGTGTTTTTTGCCTGAAGTTATTTAAAATATACTGGGAAATTGCACGAATACGAACGGGATGTAAAAAAGCTTGCTTGTTTTCTGCCGCTGTTAACTTTTTCTCGTCTTGTTCAGTTTCAATGGACTTAAACTGTGGTCTTACATCGTTATAATCAACTTTAAACTTCAATACTTTTTCATCACGAATGGCATCGGTAATCACATACGAATGTAATTCTCGGCCAAATACACTACTGGTGGTGTCTGCTCCTAAAGCATTTTGCGGAAAAATTGGCGTGCCCGTAAAACCAAATTGATAATACTTTTTAAATTTCTTCTTTAGGTTTTTTTGTGCTTCACCAAACTGGCTGCGGTGTGCCTCATCAAAAATAAACACTACTTGCTTATTGTATATTGGTAAATCGCTTTCACTTTTTATTAAGTTATTAAATTTTTGAATGGTAGTAACAATAATTTTATTGTCATCTTTTTCAATATTCCGTTTTAGCCCTGCGGTACTCTCCGAACCATTAACACTGTCAGGCGAAAAACGTTGATATTCTTTCATGGTCTGGTAATCCAGATCTTTACGATCGACCACAAAAAACACCTTATCGATAAAATCCAACTCAGTAGCCAAACGCGCCGCTTTGAAACTAGTTAAGGTTTTGCCTGACCCCGTGGTATGCCAAATGTAGCCACCACTTTCAGTATTACTCCAATTTTTAGCCTGATACGCACTTTTAATTTTCCACAAAATACGTTCAGTAGCCGCTATTTGATAGGGGCGCATCACTAATAAAGTGTTGTTAACATCAAATACAGAATAATGAATTAACACATTCAGCAAGGTATTTTTCTGAAAAAATGTGGCTGTAAAATCTTTTAAGTCTTTAATCAGCGTATTATCAGATTTGGCCCAATTCATGGTGAAATCAAAACTGTTTTTATCACGCTGGGTAGTATTGGCAAAATAGCGAGTATCTGTACCGTTTGAAATCACAAAAAGCTGTAAGTATTTAAACAGTGAGTTTTCTGTATTAAAGCTTTCTTTACTATAACGGTGCACTTGGTTAAAGGCTTCACGGATAGCAACTCCGCGCTTTTTAAGCTCAACTTGTACCAATGGCAGGCCATTAACCAAAATGGTTACATCGTATCGATTCGCTTGCGCCCCTGTTTGCTTGAATTGCTTAATGATTTGTACTTTATTACGGGCAATGTTTTTCTTATCGACGAGATAGATGTTCTCGATATGTCCATCATCAAAAACAAAGTCGTGGATATAATCGTTATGAATTTTACGAGTTTTATCTATGTTGTTATCGTTGGGCTTATCTAAGTATTGCTCAACAAAGCGTTGCCACTCACTTTCTGAAAAATTAACATTATTCAGTATCTGCAATTGCTCCCGCACATTAGCCAGCATGTTTTGGGGCGTGTTTAAGCCAGTAACATATTCATAACCTTGGTTGACTAAATCGTCGATCAATTCCCGTTCTAAATCACCTTCGCTTTGGTAGGTTTCATTTAGCTGCAATTCCTTAATGTATTTATCCAGTACGATAAAGTTATTTGATTCAGCAATAGTTTTGTATTCGTTCATACTTCACCTATAAATTCGATTCACTCTAATTTTCTGCCTGTTGGAAGCGGTACATAGTGTTAATTTCATTAACCAGATAACGCAAAACACGCTTGTCATCTTCCGTAAGCTCAGCGACCTCTTCACCTGCATGTTTTGAATGACTAGAGATATTAATAATCCTGGCTTCATAAGGGTTAGGTCTGCCATCATCGGTTTTTGGCAATAAATCACCCCACTTTTTATAGCCAAGAAAAGTAGAGGTTTTTTCTAATATATTTCTTAAAAAGTTGAAGTGATACTTGCTCAATTGACCGTTTTCAATGGCTTTTTCAAGTTCTGACTTCAGATAAAGATGATATGAGAATGGTGAATCATTCGGTTGGATTGCTAACTGATATGTGCCATCTTCATGCTTTGTCAGCCTGTATTTCTCAAACCATTTCTTTTTATAGCTTTTATCATCACTGTTTAGCTCATTGTGTAGCAAGTTATAGAAAAGAGGGTTATGCGTCGTGATGATGAATTTAACGCTAGACTCGTTAGATTTAATAAGTTGAGCAAGATGTACTGCCAACTCAATCAAATGGTTTTCATCTAACGAGCTCACAGGATCATCAATAAAGACGTATTGCAATTGATTAAACTGATCTGTTTCTCGCTCACCGGGTTCAGCAACATTCAGCACGCTGATGACTTGCTCAATCAGTGTGTAAAATACGCTCCAGATAAAGTTGCTTTCTTCGCCTTTTGATATTTTAACATTTTCAGTTCGTGCTTCATTGCCACGTTCGAAAGAAAATGTAACTTCCGAACCATTTTCACTAAAATGTGGAGTTAATTTTTCATCCGTATAGTGTTGAAAGTTAGCAATGATATTCCGATCTTGCCCTTGGTCTTTCAGCACCCAATCTGTAAATGAATTCGGCTGGATTTTGAGTTTAGGCTCTGTATTCTCAGATAAGTCGTTATCCCAGTAAAATAAGTCTTCGGTAAAGGCGTTGTAATACAAAAAATTAGTACGCGTCAATGATAGTTCTTCATTGTTGCTACTTTCATCATTATCAATTTTTGGCGCAATTAGTTGTTTAAATTCCCGCGAAAGCCGGGTTTTACCCGTACCATTAAAGGCATAGATCAGTTGTACTTTTTTGTTGGCATCTTTTAGCTGCTGGGCTATTCCCGTTAGCGTTTTGTTCATATCATGCCTCTACCTCTGGCTTGGGAAAACTCAACAGCAGATCGCGATAATATTCGTATTGCTTTTGGCGTAGTTCAATTTCACGAGGCAAACCTTCGCTAATGGAGTTAGTTAAAGCGTCGAATTTATCTAGAATACCGACAAGACGATTCTGTTCTTCAATGGATGGAACTGGGATAGATATTTTTGCAAACCCATTAATCAACAATGTGTTGACTTTGGTTCGAGCAACATATTTTGCTTTCTCAGCAATAAATGGAGTTGTTTGCATACAATAGGAAACAAATTTCGGATTCATCGCATGACGGAAAGCATAACAGTGATCATGAATAGCCACTTTTTCATTTCCGATCCACGCAACAGCTTTGCCTACATCCTCAACTGTTTCTCCAACATCGGTTATCACAACGTCCCCCGGCTCTGCATAGCGTAAAGTCGTTGCCATTTCAGGTCTAACTTTTGAAAGCACATGACTGGTTGATACACCATACTGTGTATAAATTTCACCGTAGTGGATAACGCTTATACCGTGTTCTACATAATCAGCTTTAGTAAAACGTTTGCCACGAATAAATTCACCAATTTCCCCTAATGCCTTCCACTCCACCTTACTTTCTTCAAAACTTAACAACTGGTCACGATAGTAGTTGTACTGTTTTTTGCGGGCGGTAAGCTCAGAGGTAAGTTCAGCAGTAAGCTCGGTAAAGGTGTCCAAAATACGGACGATTTCGGTTTGGAATGCAAGCGATTTTTCTAGTTTTTCAGGATACGGAATAGGGATTTGGATTTTCGCCATATCAGATGCAGAAACATCAATAACTTTTGCTCCTTTTGCATATTTCCTTTTTTCATTTGCAAATTCGGTTGTTTGAGTGAAATAAGCAAAATATTTCCCTAAGATAATTGGGCTTGGTTTGAAAATTGTGGCATGCCCACCGGTAACTGCTTGTTGCTCGCCCAGATAAACCAGTGCTTTACCAACGTCTTCAAGGTTTTCACTTGTGTTTGTGATTACAACATCACCTGTATTAACCTTCCGTAATTTTTTGGCTAGCTCAGGCAAAACAAATGATTTAGTTTTTGTCGTAGACAAACCGTAATAAGTATAAATTTGTCCATAGTGAATTGCAGGCACACCGGTTTCGGTAAAATCTTTTTTTTGTAATCCATTACCACGAACTAACTCACCAATTTCTCCCAAGGCCATCCATTCCACCTCAACGCCTTCAAGCAATTTTTCCATAAAACTCAAATTGCTCATGCTTCACTCTCCGTACCCTCAATCTCAGCAATAATGGCATCAATATCCGCTCGTAGCTGGTCGATTTTTTTAACAGTGATCTTTAATTCGGCATTGAGTTTTGTAATATCAATTACTTCGCGGTTATCTTTAGCTTCGACATAGCTATTCACCGATAGGTTGTAATCGTTAGCGGCGATGGCTTCAAAACTGATTGATTTTGCCAAATGTTCAATATCAGCTTTGCTATCAAACACCTGCATAATTTGTTCGATATGATTGTCGGTAAGTATGTTGTTATTGGTTTCTTTTTTAAACAGAGAGCTTGCATCAATAAATTGAGTAGTGGTATCAGTTTTGTGTTTAGACAGCACCAGAATGTTTACAGCAATGGTAGTGCCAAAAAACAGATTAGGTGCTAGTGAGATCACGGTTTCAACATAGTTGTTATCCACCAGATATTGGCGGATTTTCTGCTCAGCGCCCCCACGGTAAAAAATACCCGGGAAGCAAACAATTGCCGCGCGGCCTTTACTGGATAAGTAACTCAATGCGTGCAGAACAAAGGCAAAGTCGGCTTTGGACTTCGGCGCTAATACGCCAGCGGGAGCAAAGCGGTCATCGTTGATCAGTGTTGGATCATCACTGCCAATCCATTTCACCGAATACGGTGGATTAGAGACGATGGCATCGAATGGTTTGTCATCACCAAAATGCGGTTCAGTTAAGGTGTTGCCCAACATAATATTAAACTTGTCGTAGTTAATGTTGTGTAAAAACATATTCATACGCGCAAGGTTATAGGTGGTATGGTTAATCTCCTGACCAAAGAAACCGTCTTCAATAATGTGGGCATCGAAGTGTTTTTTGGCTTGTAATAGCAGTGAACCCGAACCAGCGGCGGGATCATATATTTTATTCACGCTGGTTTGCCCGTGCATGGCGAGCTGAGCGATTAGTCTAGAAACGTGTTGTGGTGTAAAAAATTCACCGCCTGATTTACCAGCATTGGCAGCATAGTTAGAGATTAAAAACTCGTAAGCATCACCAAACAGGTCGATTTTGTTACTTTCAAAGTGACCAAATTTAAGCTCTGCCACGCCTTTCAAGACTGCGGCTAAGCGGGTGTTTTTGTCTTTAACGGTATTACCTAAACGGTTACTGGTGGTGTCAAAATCGGCAAAAAGACCCTTAATCTCGGCTTCAGATGGGTAGCCGTTGGCTGAGCTTTCAATAGCGACGAAAATAGAATTTAAGTCTTTGTTTAAATTATCATTTTTATTAGCACTTTCGGCAATATTAGCAAACAGTTGGCTTGGGTAAATGAAATAACCCTTGGTTTTAATGGCATCATCTTTAATATCGTCAGTGATAACATCATCTGAAAGCTCAGCATAGTTGATACTCTCATCACCGCCTTCAATGTAGTTTGCAAAGTTTTCACTAATAAAGCGATAGAACAGTGTACCTAGTACGTACTGTTTGAAATCCCAGCCATCCACCGAACCTCTCACATCGTTAGCAATTTGCCAGATTTGACGCTGTAGTTCGGCGCGTTGTTGGGTACTTGTCATTGTGAAACTCCACTTTTAATACGTTTTTGAATGGCCATCGGCCCATAATCATCCCAGTATTATAACGAGTAAAGACGTTCTAATCATTTTGAATCGCGACAAGTTTAGTCGTCATCTCTGGGGCATTTTGGACTGCTTCCAACACTGATAGCCAATACGCTTAATAACCTGATTAATAGCAGCTTCACTCATTGGCTTACCCTCATCGTTACGACCGGGGAAAACGTATTTCCTGCGCTCTGTAATCTCGTACAGCTTGATAAGAATGGCTTTGTAAGGCTATCAAGAAATCACTAAGATAGCTAAAAGATGTGGGGAGTATAGGTGCTTTGAGTGCTCTGGCTAGATCGGTAGCGGGGTTGAATTCCACACATCCTATAATGTTAGCTTCATCAGGGGGTATCTCACTTCATTGAACCTGAACATACCCCCAACCAAATGTACCCCCATTATAGGATGGATTTCAACAAACTATAGTGGGCGTAGAAAGAATAGGAACTGTAGCAATGTCTTGTATTTACTGGGTTTAGTGGACTTCAATAGACGTTGACGGAAGTGATGATGGCGCGCCCTACAGGATTCGAACCTGTGACCTACGGCTTAGAAGGCCGTTGCTCTATCCAGCTGAGCTAAGGGCGCATCTTGAGAGATGAGCTGCATCAGTAATGCTCTGACGCGGGGAGAGATTATACGGTGACAACTCCTTGAGTCAATGGCTTTTCTGCTTATAAATCTTCATCTGGCTATTTTCTGATTATCAATAAAACTGACAGCACGTTCATGTTCTGACAAAATAGGCAGTATCCCAATGTTTGATTTATGGATTTATTCGTACATGCCAGCAAAAATTATTGACGGGAAAACGATTGCGCAGACAATCAGAAGTGAAGTCGCAGTACGTGTTCAACAACGTGTTGCTGCGGGAAGACGTGCTCCTGGTCTTGCCGTTGTTTTAGTCGGCGAAAACCCGGCTTCTCAAATTTATGTCGCAAGCAAACGTCGTGCCTGTGAGGAAGTCGGGTTTGTTTCCCGTTCCTATGACCTGCCAGATACCACCAGCGAAGCAGAATTGTTGAATCTTATCGATCAGCTTAATAATGATGCAGAAATTGATGGTATTTTGGTTCAGCTCCCTTTACCTGCCGGTATTGATAACGTCAAAGTTCTGGAACGTATCCAGCCTGATAAGGATGTTGATGGCTTCCATCCCTATAATATTGGTCGTTTGTGTCAACGTGCGCCAAAGCTGCGTCCCTGTACTCCGCGCGGTATCGCAACGTTGCTTGAGCGTTGTGGAATCAACACTTATGGGCTGAATGCTGTCGTTATCGGCGCTTCAAATATTGTTGGTCGCCCAATGAGCCTGGAGTTGTTATTAGCTGGCTGTACCACCACGGTGACTCATCGCTTTACTAAAGATTTACGCCATCATGTGGAGCACGCAGATTTGCTCATTGTGGCGGTCGGTAAACCAAACTTTATCCCCGGCGAATGGATTAAACCCGGCGCTATTGTTATTGATGTCGGCATTAACCGCCTGGAAGATGGCAAAGTGATTGGTGATGTTGATTTTGAAACTGCATCAGAGCGAGCAAGCTGGATCTCTCCGGTTCCAGGAGGGGTTGGCCCGATGACAGTCGCGACACTTATCCAGAATACCTTGCAAGCCTGCGAGGAATACCACGATGTGGAAAAAATTGAAGGTTGTTAATGGAAAGTTTTTATTTAGAAGGCCATCCTCATGTGGCGCTGTGTGATCTGTTGAAGTTTCAAGGGTGGAGCGAAAGCGGCGCCAGCGCTAAAGCGGTTATTGCTGAAGGTCTGGTTGAAGTAAACGGTCAGATAGAAACCCGTAAACGTTATAAAGCGATAACCGGGCAGGTTGTTACCTTTAATGGTAAATCTGTTCACATTAAAAAATGATGAAAATGGGCTCCCTTAAAATGAAGGGAGTCCAGATTACGGGTAAATCCGATAAGTTTTTGCTGGCAGTTAACCTAACTATCTGTTGTTAAAAGATATCTCAATGTGAAATAGTAAAAATATAAACGCTTTATCACCCTTTTAATCTCTGTCTCTATCATTATCACTTTTCTGTTTATTGCATAAATCGGCTTTGTTAGTTTTCAAATAAAGTGAAAACAGATATTTGAAATGGTGATGAAAAGATTATGGCGGTAAATAAAGGTTAAATCTGATAGTTAATGCATAAGGTTAATCTCTGTTGAATGTAAAAAACGCTAACTAGAGAAGGTTTTTATATCGGAGATAAACGGGAGTTTGAAAAAGATTTTAGCTTTAATATTAGAAGGTTAAATGGGTTGATAACCAAAATGGATACTTTTATCAATATCGGTTGATTTTACTGGACGTTCTTATTTTACCCTGCAATTCTCTATTTACTGTGATACGCCAAGGCGATAAAGCAACCTTAGTTAAGAGTGGTTTTAATCACCCACCAGGATAAGTTTTTTTATGCGAGTATTCTAATGGTGTTTTGTGCAAGAGGTATTGAGATAGCACAAAGTTACTGAGCAAAGGGTATGAAGCTTTAATAATGTTAAGTAATGCTATATTTAAGGTTTTATGCGTTTTTAGTATTTACCATACTTATGAATATCTTAGGTTTAATACTGGGCTATTTTAACGCAATACTTATTGAAAAATGTTTAATCTGATGATAATTTAAACTTAATATACTGATTTTAATGATAAAACAAACCAGTGGAGTAGATAGTTTGGAATTAAATCAAGTGATTAAAGCTCTTAATGAATCCGGTAATAACTGGAGTGTAGAGCAAATAGGTGAATGTCTTGCAATGACTAATGAAGACGGAATTAAAGCACATCTGGCTATTTGTGGCAGACAAATTACAGTGGAAGCATTACTGTTTTCGGAAGAGAATGTTTTAGATCCCGCTTCTTTAAATCAGTTTATTTTAGAAACGCACAAGATGATTCCTCTGACTTCAGTTGGAATAACTAAAGTAGAGGGTCAATCTTACTATACCGCTTTTGGTTCATTGGCATCAGAATCAAAACAGGAAAGCGTTGTTATCGAAGTCTCTACGTTGTTTGCCAACATCACTGAACTTCTTGATGCGTATTCTGAGTTCCTAAAATAACAATATAGAGGCAAATATTAATGAACGTGTGGAAAAAGCTTTTTAAGGCAATTAAGGGAACGGTAAATAACGCGGCAGAAGCTGTCGCTGATGGTAATGCTCTGACGATTCTTGATCAGGAAATCCGAGAAGCAAAAGCAGAAATCCGCCGTGCGGATGAAAGCTTGGTTAGCATTATTGCTAAACGAAAAATGGCAGAGAAAAAGGTTGCGGATATCAAAAGCAGTATTACAGAGTACGAGGGTTATGCTCGTTCTGCTGCGGGTAAAGGTGACAATGGGCTTGCTCTGGAGTGTGCTCAGAAAGTGGCGACCTTGCGTGACGAACTGGAAAGAGAACAAGGGTTGTTTGAATCGTTCCAGAAGGCTGAAACGACGCACCGACACACTGTACAAGAGGCGAAAAAGAAGGTGTCTCAGCTTGAGAACCAAGTTGATTTGGTTAAGGCCACTGAACAGGTGCAGAAAGCCCAGGCGGCGACTCACAGTTCTGTCGTTGGCGCTTCTTCAAAAACATCTACCGCTCTTGATTCCCTTGAGCGTATTAAGTCACGTCAGGTTGAGAAAGCGGCTCAGTTCGAGGCTCAGCAGGAGCTCCACGATAGTATGACTTCTAGCGATCTGGATAAAAAGCTTAAAGAGGCTGGCATAACGTCAAGTTCTATGTCCGCAGAAGATGAACTTGCTCGTATCCTTGGCAAGTAAATACCCAGTTGTTAAATTAAGATCCTGCTTTTTAAAGTGGGATCTTCCTATCAAGAGATATTTCTATGCTTTCCAAAATCGCAGATGCATTTAAGAGCGCATTCGGGGGTAAGACGGTTGCGCCCGCTGTTCCAAGGGTGCCGGAAGTATTAGGTTTGCGTATTGGTGGTGCGCTTGAGATAGACCCGCTGATGCTAAAACTGATTGAATCTGATCTAACGATCGAAAATGCGGCTTCAACTCAGCTTATATGCTCTGTTGGTGTAGTCGATTTAGGTGATAACGTGCGTTTGGTTCGTTATTACACGGATGACGAAGGTTATCTTCAAGTGCTTCAAGAAGGTGAAGGGGATGACGGCGTGAAGGAAGTGAGCCTGTGGTACTTTTACGCAACTAAACCGATCGATTCACAAGCTCAATGGGATGCGCTGATTGAGAACGGTATTGTCACGCCAAATGGGGAATATGATCTCGATGGCACCCAGTTCTCTCGGTTGTGGGACAACATTAAGCCTGTAGCTGTTACCGAGAAAACTTACACTAAAGAGGGGCGTATAGCTGAAACCGATCAGTTTGTGATGGTGTATACGCGTCAGGTTGCTCATAACAGAACAGAAGAACTTCAGGTTGTGGGAGAGGAAAAAGTGGTAGGGAGTCACCTGGATAGATTGATGGTACTGAGCACCGGTATTCAACTTAACCAAACTGATTTTAAAGTGGTGGCATAAATGATCACATTGGAGAATGAAGAACAGGCTTTCACGCAATTTATGCATGGTGTAGGCAATTTTGGCTTGTGTTTTGGGTTGGCGCTGGTTTTTTTCATCGTTTTCAAATTCATCTACACAATAATTACGCCGCATGATGAGTGGAAACTTATCAAGCAAGAGAAGAATAGCGCCGCGGCGATATCGCTTGGTGGTGCGCTGGTTGGTTACTGCATTGCCGTTGCAAGTGCGGCAAGCAACTCTGTGGGTGTTATTGATTTCGTGATGTGGAGTGTTGTTGCGCTGTTGGCTCAGATTGCTGGTTTCTTCATGGTTCGCATATTCATGATGCCAAAGATTGTATCCCGCATTGAGAATAATGAGGTCCCTGCTGCGATTGTGCTGGCGGCGGTGTCAATTTCTGTTGGTCTTTTAAATGCAGCCTGCATGACTTACTGATTTAGGGATTGTATGACGAACGGGAACAAAAAGCGCAGAATGCGCAGCATAGCTATTAACATTGAGAGTAAGCGTAAATATTGGCGTGGTTTCTCATTCACATCATTGGCGCTCAGTGTTGGTTCACTCGTGGGCTGTGGTCAATCGGCGGATGAGCTGTCAATTCATGTTTATAAGGATTTGGCGTCTTGTCAGAATAATCCGAAGAATACGATCGCTGCTCAATGTGAAACCACGTACCAAGCGGCATTACGCGAAGCGGAGCGGACTTCGCAGAAATTTCGCCAGAAAGCCATGTGTGAGCTTGAGTACGGTGAGTGTGAAACAATGCCGGGGCAAGTGGGTTATCGACCGAAGATGGCCGCCTTTATGATGGCGGAGGTGAAGCCAGAACAGTTTAACAAGTACGGCATTGCTGAAAAGTATCGCAATGTGTTCTACCAGCCACTATTTACCTCAACATCAGGCTATGGCGACTTGTACGGTAAGCTTTTTTTCGCTGATGGTAAGGTTATTGGTGATTATTCCGGTATTGGCAATATCCAGTACGAGATGAACCGACGTTATTTGCATCCGCTGGAAACGGTTCGCTTGCCAATTGAGAAAGAAGCTTCTCAGACTACAGCAAATGCAAATGGCGCTTTCCGTGCAAATTCTAGCAATGTAATCACAAATATAATCCCCCCAGTATTGAGCCCTCGATCAACTACTTATGTAGGTGATTACTCAGAACGTGAGCACAAAGAGAGAATGTATCGAGAACGCATGATGCGTGAAAAGGAGCAGAGGCTTAAAAGTAGCGATTCCCGTTATTCTGGCTATGATAGCAAGCCAATTGTCACTACCAAGTCTTCCGGTGGTTTCGGTTCAACATCTTCCGCTAAATACAGTTGGGGTGGTTAACCGGCGTTGACATTTTATTCGCAGGCTTCTTGTTATCAGTGTCTTGCATAGAGTTATTATTGCCGCATTAAGCATTTGTACGATGATTTTTTCCAAGATTCAAATAAGCATTATCAAAGGGTTAATGTCATGCTTCAGATCCCAACAACACCTCGTCATGATTGGAAAGTGCGAGCAAAAGAATTTGGGTTTGGTTTCCACACAATCGATAATGAACCGTACTGGACGGAAGACCGTTATTACCAGTTTACTCTCAAGCAGATTGAAGAACATATTGAAGAGCCGACAGCGGAAATCCACCGGTTGAGTCTTCAAGCGGTAGAGCAAGTGGTCAACAGTGATGAATTGATGGCTAAATTTCAAATTCCAGCAGCCATGTGGTCATTGGTTCGTGAATCTTGGAAGCGCAGAGACCCAAGCCTCTATAGTCGTCTTGATTTTGCCTATGATGGTAAAAACCCGGCTAAGTTATTGGAAATTAACTCAGATACGCCGACCTCTATTTATGAACATGGTTTTTTTAGCTGGCTGTGGTTGGAAGATAAGGTTAACCGTGGTGAATTGCCTCATACTGCTGATCAGTTCAACTTATTACAGGAGCTGCTTGTTAATCGCTTCTGTGAACTGAAACCTTTTTTGCCATTCAACACGCTTCATTTTGCCTGCTGTAAGGGTACGGAAGAAGACAGAGGTTCGGTTGATTACATGGCTGATTGTGCCAAAGATGCCGGTATTCATACCGAGTTTGTCTATATTGAAGATATTGGGCTTAGCGAGTGTGGTCAGTTTACGGATAGTAATAACAAGATTATAGATTCTATATTCAAGTTGTACCCGTGGGAGTTCATGTTTCGTGAAGAATATGCTCAGCACTTGGTCACTGCGGGTGTTAACTGGTTTGAGCCAATGTGGAAATGCATCACTTCGAATAAGGCAATTTTGCCATTGCTTTGGGAGATGTTTCCAGGACACCCAAATCTGCTTGAAGCTTATTTTGCCGATGATCCGCAAGCCAAGCGCCTAAATCACTACGTTATGAAGCCGATATTCAGCCGTGAGGGCGCGAATATTAGTATTCATAAAGATGGCAAAGTGGTTGAAAAAGTAGATGGTCCTTACGGTGAAGAGGGTTACATTGTGCAGCAGTACACCCCATTGCCAAAGATCGGTAATAGCCATGTTCTTATTGGTAGTTGGCTCGTTAATGATACGCCTGCGGGTCTATCGGTTAGGGAAGATATTGGCAGGATCACCAAGGATACATCACGATTTGTGCCTCATATTATTTTAGATTGATGGCTCTATAATATCCTAACTATCTGTTTCTTATGAAGAAATTTTCCAGCCTAAAATAGAGGGGAGCATAGATAACGATGTGACCGGGGTGAGTGAATGCCGCCAACAATGAAAGATAACAGGTATATATTTATTTCTGGAGCAGGGCGGAAGGACCCTGCTTTCTGGCTCTGAATAAACATCCAACTTGATTGCTGAAATGTCATATTTGTATGATTTTTCATCCATTTTTTAACAGGTATTCTCCTTCTTCTTTATTATTATGGTGAAGTACGGTGCGCATCAGAAGTAGATCCAATTCGGTATCTGGGAGATGTTTTTTGTCTTTGAGTTCGCGGCGGGTAACTGAATCATCCAATTCGCGGCAGATAAAGTTATGAATACGTTTAAAACGTGGGCTATACTCCGTTTCGTCAGCGTTACGCTTGATGGCAAGCAGAGTCTGTATTTCCTGCATCAGCGCCGCGTCTGTAACCGTTCCGGCCAGCAGGGTGTCGAAGCGCATCGGGGGGATACCTTTACCAGCTTCGATCCAACGTACCGCCAGCAATGGGCGTAGTATATAAAGGTATTTTTTCAGCCGAATTTTCTCGCCTTGCAGGTAACTACGAAAGTTTTTCTTTGCCATTGACAGATAGTGATATCGCGCTCTGTTGTTGGAGAAATAGTCTGGTAATAGGGCGCGTAGTGCCGCCATGAACTCTACGTCTTCGTTGTAGATTACCGGTGAGTCTGCCCACTCCATCAATGTCGGGTTGGCTCGTTTCAGCAGCCCTAAAGTTTTACGCAGTTCCCAACCACAGATATCCAGCTCGTTGCTGATCGGTAGTTCAATGACATCCCGAGAGGGATCGACGCGTAAGTACCATGATGGCGTATGTACATAAATAAAACGTACATCGTAATCACTGTTTGTCGAGGCAAATCCCCAACCGCGGCTACCTGATTCACAGGCGTAGAGTATTCGTATTTGCAGCTCTGTCTCAAGTTGCGCCAGTTTTTGGCATATGTGTTGCTTCATGATGTCACTGATACCAAATTTTTCTTTCATCTTGATTATCCTTTTACGCAAACCACTTGACGCAGGGTGTGAACGATTTCTACTAGTGAAGACTGAGCGGCCATTACGGCCTCAATGTCTTTGTAGGCCATCGGAATTTCATCAATGACGTCGCTGTCCTTGCGGCATTCCACGTGTGCCGTGGCACGCTTTTGATCCTCTATGGTGAAGCGTTTTTTCGCTGCCGTGCGGCTTAATATTCGTCCTGCACCGTGACTGCATGAGCAGAAACTCTCTTTGTTTCCCAGACCTCGTACGATAAAGCTTTTCGCACCCATTGAGCCAGGAATGATGCCCATGACGCCTTGGTGTGCAGCGACTGCCCCTTTGCGTGTGACTAACACGTTTTGGCCAAAGTGCTGCTCCTGTTGCACATAATTGTGGTGACAATTTACTGCTTCCATTGTGGCAGTGAATGGTTTTGTTATTACCGTCGCCAATGCTGCCAGTGTATGTTGCATCATGACTTCGCGATTATGGCGGGCGAAGTTTTGTGCCCAATCGATCGCTTCCATATAATCAGCAAAGTGACGGCTGCCTTCCTCAAAATAGGCCAGATTACGATCAGGCAGGTTAGCGATATGTTGTTTCATGTCCTGTTGGGCAAGGGTGATAAATAGATTACCAATGGCATTTCCTACACCGCGTGAGCCGCTATGCAGCATTACCCATACCCGGTTAGATTCATCCAGACACAGCTCAATGAAGTGATTGCCGGTACCTAGTGTCCCTAAGTGCAGATGGTTATTGGTTTTCAGCAATTGTGGATATTTATCGGTTAGCCGTTTAAACCCGGTTTGCAACACGCTCCAATGGTGATCGACGGTTTCTGGTGGTTGCTGCCAAGCGCCTTTATCCTGACCGCGACGGTTTGCTGTGCGTCCGTGTGGTACGGCAATTTCAATAGCATGGCGGATAGCATATAGGTTGTCCGGTAAATCTTTGGCATTCAATGAAGTACGTACTGCCATCATGCCACAGCCGATATCTACGCCTACCGCGGCTGGAATAATTGCCCCACGAGTCGGGATGACACTGCCGATGGTTGAACCTTTACCAAGATGTACATCAGGCATAACGGCTAAATGGCTGAATATGAAAGGCATTTTTGCCGTATTCAACAGTTGTTCACGAGCTTCCGCTTCTACCGGTACACCCTGAGTCCACATTTTCACTGGTGCACTGTTTGGCGCAGTCATTAACTCGTAATCGTTTGTTATCACATTATTCTCCGGGTTATTTAGCCGTCACTATTATTATATACCCGTCATCTTTCAAGTTGCCTCTTTGTTGGCTGCACTCACCCCGGTCACATCGTTATCTATGCTCCCGGGGATTCGCTCCCTTGCCGTCGCGATCCATCTTGAAATCCATAGGGTATAATTTAAAGTAACGAATATTTTTCCTTTTTAATCAATGCTTCTGAATTTTTTTATCTTGGTCTTCTTTTTAACCATTAGGAAAATATTGTAAATAAAAATTTTATTCCACTATTAATATAGTATTATGTTTAATGGTAATTGCAATTATTTGATTTATTCTTTTGTTGAGTAATGTTGAAATTGTGATGCTAATCTATATAAAAATGTGTTTGTAAAAGCATATATGAATTTATTATAGTTTTAAATTGTGTTGATAATTGTAAAGGAAATGTAAAACAACTAAATTATTTAATATTATGATATTGTTGTAATAGTACGTTTATATACTATTCAAATAGATGTATATGATATGTGCACAATTATCATATCTATATAAGGGGTTATTAAATGAGTAACATTATCTTTTGATGAAATGATATTTCTATGGTTAGAATAAAATCAGAGGTTGTCTTTAATCTATTTCTTGAAAATATCAACATGTATAGTATATGGCTTATAACATTTTTATTGATTTATTCTTGTGGGATTTTATTGGTATCTTATTGATATTATTTAATATTTTTAACTGTATGTTTTTGTTTTGTTTTTTATTTGGTAAATGTATTTATATTGTCAGATGTAGAAAATAAATTCGTACACTATTTATAACCGATAATTTATAGCGAGTTAATGATTTCTTAATTGCTTAAATATATATAAAAATAGTCGCAAATTATCATGTTATTTGTTATCCACTAGATAGATATATATAACCGTTATCAATTAATAATCATGGGTAAATTATTTTTTTATTCTTTATTTTGTTTGAGTATTTTCACGTTTATTATTGATTTTAATAATTTCTTAATTTTTAATTGAAACGCATGATATTAAAAATATTTATTCAAGATAAAAAAAGAGTTTTATTAAAAATTCATTGAGTCCAATAAATAAACCAGTATTAAATCGTGTAATAACTTATTTATCTTATTGTCAATATTAACGAAATGATTAAAAACATTGCCATTAATAGTTATTTTTCCCTATTCATAAAGGGGGTAATTATCTTCTTTTTCACGATATTGCTTGCATTTTAATTTTAATCTCTTCATTAAAATTGTACGGAAATTATCCGCACAATTTGATGTTGTATTGGGTAATGTGAATTTATGTGTCAAATTAGCCAATTAATTGTGACTAATTTGGCTATTATCGTCATCATTAATACTTGCCAGCACATTTCCTGCCTGTTGATAACCGCCTTCTTCTGCATAGATAACGATTTTCCCAGAACGATGTGCGGTGAGTTGCGTTTCCATTTTCATCGCTTCCATGACAGCAATGACATCACCTTGTTTAACTTCATCACCTTCCTGCACATACCAGGATTGTAAAACGCCGGATATTGGTGCTGAGACGGGATTCGGTGCTGTTATTGTCTCCTCAGCTTCACTAACTTTACTCTCAGTGATGAAATTCTGCCCAGACTCAGGCAATGAAAGCCCTTTTAATAATTCGGCTGGTAGCCCGAGTTCATGCCGACGGCCATTAATTTCAATAAAAGTACGTGTTACCTTTTCTTGATAATGGTTTTCCTGACGCGGAGATATTTTTATGTCATTGATAAAGTCAGTTTCGATCCAACGTGTATGGACGTTAAATGTGTCATCGGAAATAAAATCAGGATGCTCCATCACTGCTCGATGAAAAGGCAATACTGAGGCAACGCCTTCAATGCTGAATTCCTGTAATGCACGCCGCGCACGAGCGATAGCTTGTTGGCGGGTTGCTCCGGTGACAATCAGCTTAGCCATTAGCGAATCAAAGGTGTCAGGAATGGTGGAACCTGCCGCAACACCGGAATCCAATCTTACACCCGGGCCGGAAGGGGGAGAAAAAAGCGTCACGGTTCCGGGCGTCGGCAAAAACCCTTTACCCGCATCCTCTGCGTTAATGCGGAACTCAAAAGAATGGCCTAAAGGGATCGGCGTTGAGGTCAATGATAAAGGTTTACCTTCGGCAATCCGAAATTGTTCTACCACAATGTCAATCCCTGTGGTTTCTTCGGTGACAGGATGTTCAACCTGCAAGCGAGTATTGACTTCCAGAAAAGAGATCGTGCCGTCTACACTGAGGAGAAATTCTACTGTTCCGGCTCCGATATAACGAGCGGCGGTACAAATATCCTGTGCCGCTTGATGAATACGCTGGCGTTGATGTTCGGTCAAAAATGGGGCTGGTGCTTCTTCTACCAATTTTTGGTTACGCCGTTGCAGTGAACAATCACGTGTACCAAGTACCACTACATTGCCATGTTTATCAGCCAGAATTTGCGCTTCAATATGACGAGGTTTATCCAGGAACTGTTCAATGAAACATTCTCCGCGACCAAAGGCCGCGGTTGCTTCACGAACAGCCGAATTGTAGAGTTCGGTGACTTCATCGAGCCGCCATGCCACTTTCATGCCACGTCCACCACCGCCATATGCTGCTTTAATTGCAATTGGCAGGCCATATTGTTCAGCAAACGTCAGAGCTTCCTCCGCGTTTTTCACCGGTTCTTCTGTACCTGAAACCTGTGGTGCACCTACCTGTTGGGCAATTTTGCGTGCTTTAACTTTGTCACCCAGAATATCAATTGTCTCTGGTTCAGGGCCAACCCAGATCAACCCTGCATTAATAACTGCACGGGCAAATTCTGCCCGTTCAGCCAGAAATCCGTATCCGGGATGTACCATGTCGGCACCTGAACGTTTCGCAATATCCAATAATTGGGGAATATTAAGATAGGTATCAGCGAGGCTGTTTCCGCCTAAACGATAAGCCTCATCAGCCAATTGTACATGTTGTGCATTGATGTCCGAATCAGCGTAGACGGCGATAGATTGTAAACCATAATCCCGGCAGGCACGGATGATACGGACGGCGATTTCACCGCGGTTAGCAATCAAAACTTTTTTTATGGGATAGTTTTTAATATTCATGGTCATTGCGGTACTCATAAGCGGCAATCGCTCTCTTTTATTTCATGAAATTCAGTGATGGGGTTGAAGCGAATACGGGCATTGACAGGAATTTGTCCCGCAAGATCGAGATGATAGCTGGCAACGGAACCCATCACGGGGTAACCGCCGGTTAAAGGGTGATCTGCTAAAAACAGAACCGGTTGACCACTGGCAGGAACTTGAATTGCGCCGGTGGTCGTTCCCTCACTCGGTAACTCTTTATGGTTAAGGCGCGACAGTGGTGTATTGCCATACAGACGAATACCGACTCGATTAGATTGTGGTGTAACCTGCCAAAGTTGGCTTTTTAGCAGGGATAACGCTTCTGCGGTGAACCAGTCAGTGCGTGGTCCCAGAATAATGTCCAGTGTAACGATATCGTCAGTGGTGGGCATATTGAAAGCCGGGCTTTCATCCATTGATACCGCAGAACCCTGCGTCACAGTAAGAATATCCAAAATATCGCCTATAGCGATTGGATTGGGGCCAATGTGAGCCAGCGTGTCGTAAGAGAGGCTGGAGAGAATTGGCTGCTTGGCGAAACCACCACGTACAGCCAAATAAGAACGCACCCCCGCGTTGGGCACTCCTAGCGTCACTGTATCACCTTCACTCAGATCAACAGGCTGATAGCCATCAACCTGAAACTTTCGACCAGATGCTGTTTGAACCGTGATTGGGCAGTCAGCACCTGTGACAGCGATAATGACATTGCCATGAGAGATAAAGCTTAATCCTCCTTGCACAATTTCCAGACAGGCATTATCCGAGGGATTACCGACGATCCGGTTGGCGCTTCTCAGCGCGGTTTTATCCAGCGCTCCGGCAGCGGAAATACCTAAACTAGCCTGCCCTGAACGCCCTAAATCCTGAAAAAGGGTTTGTATTCCGGTGGTTAGGATTTCCAGTGAGGTGTGTTTATCAACCCGCGAAGATAAAACGTTCTCTATAGGCGCAACAGGGGGGACAGGTTTAGTGATTGTTGCGCCTTTACCTTGATCTCTGAAACGCACCCGGAAACCGGGTTGCAATAGGGAAGAGGGAGAACGTGAGAGATCCCACATGCGCTCTGGCGTGATACCGATGATTTGCCAACCACCCGGAGTGGCTTGAGGGTATATTCCACTGAATTCTCCAGCCAGGCCGACTGATCCCGCCGGAATGCGGGCTCTTGGGGTTGTCCTGCGAGGAACATGTAAACGATCTGGCTCTGCGACTAAATAGGCAAATCCGGGGGCGAATCCGGTAAAAGCAACGGTGTACTCGCTTTCGGTATGTCGCTGAATAACTTCCTGTGTGGTGATACCGAGGATTTCTGCCACTTCTTCCAGATCTTCACCTGTGTAATACACCGGGATTTCAACGAGTTTTCCTGTTGTTTTACCCAGTGTATTCAGGTTACGGCTATTGATTTCTTTGGCAAGTTTGGCCGAGGAAACAACATTGGGACGAAATCGAATCAGAAGTGTTCTGGCCGCCGGAATAATTTCTTCTACACCTGCGATAGGGCGGACGTTAAGTGAATCAAATAACGCCAGCGTTTCATTCAGATCATAAAGCTCGACAATAATGGCATCTAAATTAACAGGTAAAAAACGCACTAGGTACTCCTGGGTATGACCACTTGCTTAAATAAAGGCGCGTACGGTGATCCCGGCTTGTTGCAGGGTTAGTTTCACCTGACGTGCCATTTCTACCGCGTCCGGGCTGTCACCATGAACACAGATGGAATCTGCCTGAATGCGGGTAAAACTGCCATCAATGGCTTCAACTCCCCCTTCGGTCACCAATTGCAACATGCGTCGGGCAACGAGATTAGCGTCATGAAGCACAGACCCTTTTTCTCGGCGGGAAACTAGTGTGCCTTGTGGCGTGTAAGCTCTGTCAGCAAAGGCTTCCGCAACAGTACGTAAACCGTTTTCCCTCGCCAAATCCAATAGTTTTGAGCCAGCTAATCCAACCAGCACTAAATTGTCATCCACTTCACGAATCGCGGTAATAACGGCAAGGGCTTGGTATTCATCATGGGCAATGGTGTTATACAGTGCACCGTGTGGTTTAACATAACTTACGGTGGTTCCTGCCGCCGCTGCTAACCCTTTCAACGCGCCAATCTGGTAAATAACATCTGCAATCAGCTCATTGCTGGAAACATCCATATTACGGCGACCAAATCCAACAAGGTCTGGATAAGACACATGAGCACCAATAACCACCTGATTTTTACGGGCGGCTTTTAGGGTTTGAAGGATCCCGGCGGGATCACCGGCATGAAATCCACACGCGACATTGGCGCTGGTGGCAATGCTCAGCATGGTATTATCGTCACCCATTTTCCATTGACCAAAGCCTTCGCCAAGATCGCTGTTTAAATCAATAACGTTCATAGTCGTCACCTTAATAAAATGATATTCAAAAAAGCAGTGAAAAATGTAGAGTGCTTATAACTTTATAGATGGTAATTTCCAGATGGTAATTTCCGCTACGCCAATGGGCGTTGAATTAATGTGTTGTACCTCCACCAATAACCATGTCCTCACGGTTATTTAATGCTTGCTTGATAGCGATTTTCAGTGCTGTTGTGATTGTTTCCAGCGCCATACTTGGCGTACCGGGGTGTTTTACCGCCTGTTCAGGCAGGTAGGGAATATGGATAAATCCACCGCGTACTTTGGGATAAGTCAGTGCCAGATGGTGCAGTAGGCCATACATGACATGGTTGCAGACATATGTGCCGGCACTCTGTGAAATCGAAGCAGGAACCCCTGCGGCTTGCAGACCACTGACGATCGCTTTAATCGGTAGGGTGGAGAAGTAGGCCGCAGGCCCTGCTGCCACGATTGGGGTATCAATGGGTTGATTGCCCTGATTATCGGGAATACGTGCATCGTTGATGTTAATCGCTATGCGTTCCACCGTGATATCTGGTCTGCTTCCTGCTTGTCCCACGGCAATGACGAGTTCAGGTTGTATCTCATCAATAGCTGCGTACAGACAAGTTAGAGAAGTGTTGAATACACATGGGAGCTGGCGTGTCTCAATCTGTGCGCCAGATAGCTGTTGGTTTTGCAATTGCCTGACCGACTCCCACGATGGATTGATGGTTTCACCGTCAAAAGGTTCAAAAGCGGTAATCAGAACGGTTTTCATAGGATATCCTTACAAAAACATCAAAAAATAGAGCAGAAAAACATTAGTAATCAGCAGCGCTATTCCCGTGGGGATTTGTGCTTTAATGACCGCATTGCGATTTGGTAATTCCAACAGAGCGGCTGGAACGATATTGAAGTTTGCGGCCATTGGGGTCATCAATGTACCGCAATAGCCTGAGAACATGCCGATAGCGGCCATGACCGCTGGATTACCGCCATGTTGCAGTACCAGAATGGGAATGCCGATCCCGGCGGTAACAATCGGGAACGCGGCGAAAGCGTTGCCCATTATCATCGTCAATAACGCCATGCCGAGTACATATGTCGCTACCGCGATCAATCGATTATCCACCGCTAAATAATGTTCAGTCAGGTGAGAAATTGCGGTACCGACACCTGCTACGGTAAACAATAGTCCTAGCGTCGCTAATATCTGTGGCAGGATAAACGCCCAACCGATGGAATCCAGCAGGCGACGCGCTTCTTGGGTTGATTGAGTTACATTTTCATGCGTCATTTTCAGTGCAACGCCATATCCGACTAAGCAGCCTACTGTCATGGAAAACAGCGTTACCAAGGTGGCATGGTTGCCGCTACCGAACAGCGCCTGTTGTAACCCGGGGATGTGGTTAAATAGTAATACGCCTATCACGGTGACGATAGGGATTGCCAGCGCGGGAAGAAAGAGGCGATTAGCCAAACGGGAGGCACTTTCTTGCCGTTGCTGAGGTGTGCGTTGATGGTAGCTACCCAATCGGACACCGCCAAAACCTGCCGTCAGTGCCATCAATACGACGATTAGCCCGACACCGATATGCAGCATCTTTTGGGCCTCGGCTCCGTTGTCTGCCCATAGTGCTATTAAGCGGTAAGTCCAGTCGCCTACTAAAAATACGATGCCATATAGCGCCCAGAACAGGCTGGTGGTCAGGCGGCGGGGGTTGGTGTGATCACGCCAGGACATTATCGCTACGGCTAGCAGAACTACGCCTGCCAGCCAATAAAGATACTGTTGCTGAAACATTACTTCCCCTTCCTTCGATTTTTGTCCATGCCATTCAGTGCGGCTAGCTTGGTAGCGATCTGGTGGTCAAGACGAGACAAGCGGAAAGCGTGGATCAGGAAGGCACAGATGGCGGTAGGAATTCCCCACATAGCGATATGTAGCGGTTCCGTTTGGATGCCGCCAGACTCTAGCATAAAGTTATGCATAAAGATGATTGCACCAAAGGCGACGAAAATATCCTCACCGAAGAAAAGGCCAACATTGTCGGTTGCTGCTGACATGGCCCGCAGGCGATAACGTATATCGTCAGGCAGGTCATGATGACGGTTTTCCGTAGCCCCTTCTACCATTGGCGCCAGCAATGGACGTACCATTTGCGGATGTCCTCCTAAACTGGTGAGTCCTAGCGCAGCGGTTATTTCACGAATGAACAGATAGATGATCAGCAATCGCCCGGCGGTTGCTGTTTTAATATTGCTAATCCAGGTTTGAGCTCGTTCTTTTAAGCCGTGCCGTTCTAAAAGGCCGATAGTTGCCAGCGGCAACAGCAAAATTAGTGGCAAATTTCGGGTATTAAGGAAGCCGGAACCTAGCTTTTCCAGAATCGCCGTGATCGGCATATGTGCGGCCAGCCCGGTAATGATCCCTGCGACAATCACCACCAATACCGGGTTAAACCTAAGTAAAAAACCCACGACAATAACCGCGATGCCAATCAACGGCCATAGATTCACAATCTGTTGCATGGTGTGTCACCTCGGTGGATAAAAATCGCGGTTGCTTGCTGTGTCGTCATAGGTTGAATTCCTGTGTGGTAGATAAATTGATATCTAAGCAATATGCGTACCATCGTTGGATGATTTGCATTTATTGTTAAATTATTGTTTTTATATTGTTGAACAATAAATAGAGTGAGGCGAAAGAATAGGCAAATAAAATTATTTTTTAATCATAAAAATGAAATGCAGATCACTTTTTACCATAGTGATGTTCTATAGCGGTGCATTGAATGCACCATTATGAGGCAATGATTATTCTGGCGTAGAAAACAGTCAGTGGGGAGGAATCTCTATGCTTGCTGGCAGTAGGTGAATGTGTGAAGATGCCTGCCATTCTTATCTTTAGCAGCCGGGAACTTGTGGTCAGGTTTGCGACATTTGGTCCGCTCTTTCAATTAATTATTATGAAAAAAGATAATTCCTCTCCTAAGACATTAAGTGAAAAAGTTGCAGATATTATCCGGCAAAAACTGATTATTGGGGAGCTATCACCCGGTCAACGACTATCAGAAGTGGCTCTGAGCGAACAACTTGAGATATCGCGTAATACATTACGTGAGGTTTTTCGTGTACTGACTCAGGAAGGGTTACTGCGGTATGAACCTAACCGTGGTGTTTTCGTCGCCACTCCGAGTATCGCTTCTATTATCGATATTTATCGAATCCGGCGGCTTATTGAATGTCAGGCATTGGTGCAATCTTATCCTATGCATCCTGCGGTTGAACATATGCGCAGTGCAATCGGAATGGCTAAACAGTGCCGTGATACTCAGGACTGGCTCGGTGTTGGAACTGCAAATATGGCATTTCATTCAGCTATTGTTGAACTGACTGACAGTGAACGGTTGATAACATTCTATGGGCATATTTCTGCGGAATTGCGGCTGGCTTTTGGTTACCTGAACGATCCTGAACTTTTTTATGTTCCTTATATTGATCAGAATGCCCATATTTTGGCGTTACTTGAGAAAGGTGAACCAGAAAGTGCGGCCTCCGAGTTAAAAAGCTATCTGGAGCAGTCAGAACGTACGGTATTAGCGGCTTATACGCGCAAAAATCGTACTTAATAAAGAATACTTGCGACCAGATTGGCAAATTTATTGATAAAATAAATTAATTTAATTAATGTGTTTAAAGATTTTTCATATTTTTGGTTTGTAACGTTATATTTGTTTGGCGTAATCCCCAAACAAAGGCGGTAGCGTCTATGCCATAAGGAAGCTAATGATAAGAGAAGCTATATATGCCTTTTGTGCCATGATAATTGCGCTTTTTAATCCTCCCAATGACAAAATCACTTTGTTATTAAAATATCATTCATCGTATTTTTGCGTTAAGTCATATTAGTAACACGAGTTACAGGAAAACGTGACTTATAGTCCGTGGTTTGATAAGTAACATCGTTCGATACTTATCGAATGAAAAAACCTAACACGATAAAATCCATTTTTGGACAAAGAGTTAGATATATCAGAATGGCATCTGGTATGTCTCAGGAAGCTTTTGCCGATAAATGTGGGCTTGATCGCACTTATATCAGTGGCATTGAACGCGGTGTCAGAAATCCTACGCTTGAAGTTATCAATGTCATAGCAAGTGGTTTACAGATCGAATTAAAAGATCTGTTTGACTTTGACGCGGAGAAAAAGAGTTAGGCAAATCTTCTCTGAGCCTGCTCCTGTAGGCTTAAAATGGTTGGAGAATGCACGTATTGAGAAAGCGCGGACGTTACTTGAGGAAGGCAGGCTCCCGCTCAAGGCAATACCGGGAGCTTGCGGATACAGAAGCAGCGATGTGATGCGCAGGGCCTTTGTTAAAAATACGGGCATCACCCCCTCTGTTTACAGAAAAATATTCATACAGACGCAGCAGAGCGGCACAAATGAAGAAAACTGAAAGCCAGACGTGGGAAATAGATACTGTATTTGCTTTCGCTCCGTTTATATTGATAAATAACAAATTGCATTTACCAGTTCCTGTTTTCATCAGCAAATGAGCCATATTGTCCAATAAATTGAGCAACTTCCTCCAATCCTTTGCGATTATCTGCTTTCCAACTTTCAGCTTTGATTCGTTGAGCTTCTCTGGTCATGGCTTCATTAACAAAACCTGAAATATTTATACCGGCTGAACTCAGGATCAGATAATTTTCTTTATCAAAAGTTACGTTAACTCTATGTTTCATCGCACACTTCAAAAACACACTTAAAGTGAACACAAGGAAATGGATTGCGAACTGGAAAAGATAAATGCAAGCAATCATTACTCTTACCGAATGAGATAAAGTAGATTGGAGTAGTTTACCTTATTGATAAACTACTCCGTTTTGATCTACAGCCACTTACTTTGTGTACCTCGAAGGCCATATTTCAGCGGGATCGCGATCCAAAGCCGTGGCAATAAGCCGTTGACCTTTTGGCCAGCGGCGTTGCAGGGTATTGGCAAGGGTCGATGATGCTAACCCTGCTTTCCTTGAAACGGCGGCTAACGATGTACCACGTTTTTTCAGCTCTGCTATGATGTCTGCTGGGTGCCAGTCCTGATTTTTCATTATTAATCCTCCGAGTTACGGATAACTTTGATATGAAAAGGTAAGTCGTTACGTAGTAGACGATAAGTCACGTATGATAACATAACTTACCGTAAAAAGTGACTCATAGTCCGTGGTCTGATAAGTAACATAATTCGATACTTATCGGATGAAAAAGCCAAATGCTGTAAAATTCCTTTTTGGACAAAGAGTTAGGTATTTCAGGCAATCGTCTGGCATGTCTCAGGAAGCTTTTGCCGATAAATGTGGAATTGACCGGACGTATATCAGTGGTATTGAGCGTGGGGTTAGAAATCCTACGCTTGAAATCATCAATATTATTGCGAGTGGTTTGCAGATTGAGCTAACAGATCTGTTTGATTTCAATACTAAATCAAAAGGCTAACAGTCGCTTTCCTCTTTATTTCTTAGCAATTTTTGTTGGAGCGAATTACCGTGCTAACCTTAAATAAAGTTGAACGAATGGGTTGACGGTAAATTGAGAAATAAGTTTATTGAGGAAGAACCTATACCCAATGGATTTCAAGATGCATCGCGGCGGCAAGGAAGCGAATCCCCGGGAGCATAGATAACTATGTGACCGGGGTGAGAGAGTGCAGCCAACAAAGAAGCAACTTGAAAGATGACGGGTATATATCTCCCTCAATAAATAGCTTTATTAAATGGTAATAATTTTCTGGGTGTTATCTCGTTCAATTTTTATTGTCAATTTACCCGATGGTGTTTCTGACAACTGATTACGAAGATAGGTGATATCCTTAGGAAAGGCTTGTTGACCATTAACTTCCAGTACGATATCACCGTTCTTTAATCCAAATTTTTCAATATCTTTGGGATTGTTGTAAAATATCTCTACTTTGTTATTAAAATAACGGATTGCAATCGTGCGAAGTAATGGACTGTCATAACGGGTAAAGTTTTTGGCGTTAAAACAGAGCAACATTTTATTTGGGATAAACAGATAATCATCAAAACGCGAGAAGAAACTCATACCAAGATTGTAGAGATCATTTTGATTCTCGCCAATTCTCAGACGACCTACCGGCAGTTGCTGTAAATAAAAGCCATCAATTAGATACTCTTTGCTACTGCCAATCCCGCTAGCGGACGCGTATTTGGCACTGGTTCCTTCAGAGATTTTATCTTTATGCTCTTTTTTCAGATATGCAATAAAGTCCTGAGAAACATAGCTGTAATCGGCCCCGGTATCTATATTAAAAACGACATTAGAAACCTGGATTGCGGGAGATTTGCCGTAGCTATCACTGTAAGGTTCACATTGTTGATAATTTAGGATTGAAGGTGCATGGCGCCATACTGTCAATGTGTGGTTCAGGTTATTTATTTCCCAGTTTAACTGACGAAAAGTATCAATGCCGAGAATACCATCCAGCTCCTGACCCATGGATTGATTAAAGAGACTCATGTCAATGCCAATCCAGGGATCAGAGCCCGGTACCGTATGATTACCGAGGGTAATCGTCAGGGGTTGCCATAATGTTAGGTCAGCTTTGTGTAAGCGTTTTTCACTGGTTGTAACCAGTCCATCGGACAGCATACGGTGGAATGTAACCGGTATTTTTGATTCCGGTGTGGGTTGTGTCAGCGTTTTTGCCAGCTTATTATCGATGAAGGTATAACTGGCACCGGTATCCAGCAAGAATTGATATTTTTTACCGGAAATAGTGATAGGAACAATAATCGATGTTGGCTGATGGATGTTCAGCTTAGTAGAAAGGACAGGTTTATTTTTTTCTGGCATATGGATTTTTTCCATATGGCTACAGCCCGTTATCAGCGTCAGCAAGCTGGCGGCGATAATTGCCCGGGAGGTTGTTTTTTCCTGTTTTTTCATAATATTAGATTCCTTTTCTAGGAGTGGAAGATAAAAATCTAGGGTCCGGTAAAACCCCACATTATTATCTGCTTTTTACTATATCCAATGGATTTCAAGAACAATAACATCATTACATTAGTTAATGTGAAATGTAGTGAGTAATTGTTTAACTGCGGTTGAACTATTATTGGTTTCAGGGGTAACATTGGTGAAAGTTTCGTCTGTCGGTAAGTTTGAGTGGTAAAAATTATTATTATTTTATTTTTAAATATAATGTAAAGGTAATAAATATTTATTGAATTTATATTTGTATGTGGAAATTATTTTTCTGATAAATATCCAGATGATGTCAATATAAAAAAGTAACACTTTTGGGCTAAAGGAATATATTGATTTTATGTCTATATCACTAAAACTCAGCATTGTCGTATCTATTTATAATGGATCGCGGTTTTTACCGCAGTTTTTTGTTAATTTATCTCGGCAAAAGCTAGCTAATTTTGAATTAATTTTGGTTGATGATGGTTCAACAGATAATAGTCGCCAGATTATTGAGCAATATGCCAAAAAATTCCCAAAGATAGAAATTATCGCGCAGAAGAATCAAGGGGTTTCTGTTGCCCGTAATACGGGGTTAGTGAAAGCCAGAGGTGATTATGTGGCTTTCCCTGATATTGATGATGTCATTTATCCGGGTATGTATAACCGGCTGTTAGAGATTGCTCAGAATAATGATCTGGATATTGCTACTTGCAACGGTCATTATGTTTATGATGATGGTCGGCCAGCTCGAAAGATTTTTCCTTCCGATCGCCTCTCTTCTACCGCGGTTCTGAGCGGACCAGAATGGTTGCAACAAGCACTGAGTTCACGCAAATTCTTGCATGTAACTTGGCTAAATATCTATAAACGGGCTTTTCTGACAAAACATCATTATCAGTTTGAACCGGGGTTGCATCATCAAGATATTCCTTGGACGACAGAACTCTTGTTGACGGCAAATCGGGTGCAATATATTGATGAATCTTTTTATGATTATCTGATTCACGCCGCTTCGGTGTCCCATGTTCCTGCGGATGATCGTATTAAGGTAAGGACAGCACATCACTATATGAAAATCTTGGAGATGCTGAATAAGATTAATCAGCGTTATCCACAGCAAGTCAAGCAGGTGCCGGCGTGTCATTGGCAGATCGCGAAAGAGGGGCTAGGGATTTTGCATACCATTAATGAGATAGAATCCTCTACGGTAAAACAACAAATCGTTCATGAATTGTTTGAGCGCGGTATTTGGTCAATGATCTGGAAAAATGCCCGTGGATTTAGATTGCGTTGGCGTTTGGCTCGTCGATATCCGCGACTTCGAGCGGTGTTAAAAGCCGTTTAATAGTGAAAATAACGGCTTTAATGATCGTTCCTTACCTGTGATTATTTTCCATCTTAATCGCAGGTATCGCCGATGTTTTTCAACGCATCAATAATCAATTGCCAGAATCGCTGTTGATCGAGTTTGACCGCAACTTGGGTATGGCAATCTTCTGATGGTGGATAACGGAAATCCGCTACGGTCATTCCCACAGTTAAGGTACCATTCAGTTCAATATTGACGGGGACTTTTTGCGTTGTCATCACTGTAGGATCAATAACATAGGCGACGGCACAAGGATCATGTATTGGCGGGCTGTTGAAACCATGTCTCTCCTGATAACGTTGACCATAGTAATCCAGTAGTTCTACGACAAACTGAGACGCTTTGGTATTGATACGTGAAATTGCCTTGGTGATTTCTGATGTGGCGCGTGCTTGATGTGTCAGATCAAGGCCGACCATCGTCAGCGGCCATTTTTCATTGAAAACGATATGAGCGGCTTCTGGATCGATTTTGATATTGAATTCTGCTACTGCACTTCTGTTCGCAGTGTGATATCCACCGCCCATTAATACCACTTCTTTTACCCGTTCAACGATCTGCGGTGCTTTACGGACGGCGAGAGCAATATTGGTTAAGCTGCCAACGGGAACCAAAGTCACCGTTTTGGGCGGATGAGACATAATAGTATCAATGATCAGATCCGTCGCGTGTCGAGGATCCAGAGTTCGAGAGTGTTTAGGCAACTTCACGCCACCCAGCCCAGATTCGCCGTGAATATCCGAGGCCGTTTCGATATCGCGAACTAATGGGCGATGACAGCCTGCGGCAAAGGGCACGCCGGTAATACCGGCAATATGCGCTATCGCCAGCGCATTGCGAGTGACTTTATCCAGTGTCTGATTCCCGACAACCGTCGTGACGGCTAATAGCTCAATATTAGGGTTGCCATGCGCCAATAACATCGCAATGGCGTCATCATGTCCCGGATCGCAATCAAGAATAATTTTTTTGGTGGTCATTTTTACTCCTTGCCAGAGAAAGTGATATAAAAAATGAGCATAATCCAGTTAAAACGTCTATTCCGTGACAAAATCTTAGATCTGGGTGAGTGCTCTCATAAATAATTAGTAAAATGTTTCATAATTGTGATTTGATTAACACATAAACGATAATTGAGTTGTGGAGCCAGTTTGAGTGTGATTTTTATATAGTTTCGCTATGGAATTGGCGGGCAATATCTGCTTCGGATTTATTATTAATTTATGAATAATTGCGAGGGCTTGAATGGATATTCATGTAGATAGATTATCAACAGTGATTGAGTCGGTGGCAACCAGTGAATTTTATCCTAATTTACTGACTTGGCTGGAACAATTTATTACTTTTGATAACGCTATTGTCTATGCCTTCGAGCAAGGTTCTTCTCCGCGTTGTTTGAGTAAAACCGAGAAGAAAAACAGTGATGCAATAAATCAGATTTATCAACAGGGCGCTTATCTGCAAGATCCGTTCTATCAAGCCTTGATAGATGGGGCTGACACTGATCTATTTACCTTACGGGAACTTGTCCCTTCAGGGTTTTATCATACTGATTATTATCTGAATTTTTATCGTAAGACCGGTTGGCAGGATGAAACGGGGGTTTTATTGAAGCTCTCTCCCCAAAGGCAACTTGGCCTGTTTTTTGGTAAGGAAAATCAGCCATTTTTCATCCAGAAACAACATTGGAAAAACCTGAAAACTGCACTGGAAATTATCCGCAGTGTGGCGCGATTACATGATGATATGACGCAGCAAACACCTGCTGCTGAAATGGTTTGTCTGGATACTCAGACTCGTTATGCCTTGACTCCGAGAGAATGTGAGATTGTGGAGTTGATATTGCAAGGTAAAGGCTCACCCCAGATTGCCGAGAAACTTTTTATTAGTACGGGGACGGTGAAAAACCATCGGAAAAATATTTATCAAAAACTACAAATTAGATCACAAGCAGAGCTTTTTAGCCTGTTTATGGTGCCTCCTACCCGTTATTTTGTCTGAGTCACAAATGTTAAAACTGTGTTGCAAATATCCCTAAAGGGACATGGTGATGTGACTCTGCGCTACAGATAATCCGGTGATTATGTTGGATGCTAATTGGGCTATCACATGAACAATCATCTTGATTCATTAACTTATTACGCTGCGACCAAGAAGTATGATCTTCGTTTTCCTGCATTACAAGAAGATCTGGATGTAGACGTCGTGATTATCGGCGGTGGGTTTTCCGGTATCAATACTGCGCTTGAACTGGCGGAAAAAGGTATCACTAATATTGCGATCTTGGAAGGCAGTCATCTTGGCTATGGCAGTACAGGTCGTAATGGTGGTCAGGTTATGGCGGGTATCGGTCATGATCTGGAGGTGATCAAACGCCATATTGGTGAGCGAGGGTTAGAAACGATCTTTCAGATAAGCAATCTGGGTGCCGGCATCATTCGTGATCGTATCGCTAAATATAATATTGATGCGGATCTCTGCCGTGGTTATGGCTATCTTGGTATGAATAAGAGGCAGGAAAAGACGTTACGTAGCTGGTTGCAAGATTTTAAGGCGGTTTCTCCTGATGAAGAGATTGAGCTTTACACTGGCGCTGATGTGAAAAAGGTGATTGGTTCTGATGCTTATACTTGTGTGTTGAAACATATGGGCGGCGGGCATGTTCATTCCCTAAACCTGTTGCTAGGTGAGGCAAAAGCGGCGACAGACCTTGGCGTAAAACTCTTTGAGAACAGCCAGGTATTGAATATTGAATATGGTCCCAGAGTAACGGTTCGTACCGCGATGGGATCGGTTCGTGCTAATAAAATGCTGTGGGCCTGTAATGCCTTTCTTAATAGTGGTCTTGAGCCATATATTTATAAAAAGGTGGTTAACACTTATGCCTTCCAATTAATGACGGAAGTATTGCCGGATGATTTGATTGAGAAAATCAGCCCGATTCGCGGAGCATACAGTGATATTCGTCCGGTTATTGATTACTTCCGTGTGACGAAAGAAAACCGTCTCTTATTCGGTAGTGCAACCCCCTTTATTGAGCATATCCCATCTGATTTGAAAGCCTGGAACCGCCACTTGATGCTGAAAGTTTTCCCTTATTTGAAAGATGTGAAAGTTGAACTGGCATGGGGAGGGCCGTTATGTTGCAGTGCAAACTTGTTCCCACAGATTGGCTCTTTGCCGCAGCACAATAATGTGTTCTATGTGCAGGGGTATTCCGGTTTTGGGGTCACGCCAAGCCATATCGTTTGTAAAGTGTTGGCTGAAGGGATGAGCGAAGGATCTGAGCGTTATGACCTGATGAGTTCAATTCCTCATGCGAATATTATTGGCAAAGATAAGTTGCGACATCTGATGGTATCAGCGGGCAAAATTTGGCATCAAACGTCAGGGTATTGGAAAGGTCGCCGTTAATTTATTGATATCAATAGTATTCATTCGACAATTCATAAATTATTTTATTTGGAGCGAGAACATTATGATTAAATCATTTTTACTGAACAAATCCCTGCCTGAATTATTGGACATTGGTAGCGTAAGCAATCTGGGAGCGACTGTGTTGGAAGGCGATCCGCAGGCCAGTATGGCACTGATATTTGGTGAACCAACGGATAGCCTGACATGTGGTATTTTCGCTTGTACTCATGGCAAGTTCAGTATGGTGTATCCGTTTGATGAGCACGCAACCGTGACAGAAGGTTCAGTAAAATTGACCGATGTGAAGAGTGGTGAAACCATTGAATATCATCCGGGAGATTCTTGGTTTGCGCCGAAAGGAACAGAAGTACTGTGGGAAATCACTGCTGACCGTTTTGTGAAGCATTATCTGGCTTGTAATAAAGGTTAAAAAACACTTATACCCTATGGATTTCAAGATGGATCGCGACGGCAAGGGAGCGAATCCCCAGGAGCATAGGTAACGATGTGACCGGGGTGAGTGCGTGCGGCCAACAAAGAGGCAACTTGAAAGATAACGGGTATATTTGATAGAGGTAAATAATGAGTAATATTAACTTATTACAGTCAGTGACGGCCTTTTTGCAGCATAATCACGGACATTATATTAATGGTCAGCCCGTCATTGGTCAGGGGAGTGAAACATTTTCTGTCATAAACCCGGCGACTGATGAAATCATTGCAACTGTTAATCAAGGCGGTGAAGCGGAAGTTAATGCTGCTATGCAAGCGGCACATGCGGCATTTCATGGGGTATGGGCCCAAACTTCACCGATGGAGCGCGGTCATTGCTTGAATCGTCTGGCAGATCTATTACTGGCACATCGGGAAGAGTTGGCACAGCTAGAAACCTTTTGCTCCGGTAAAACCATCCAGTTATCCCGTATGCTGGAAATTGATTCTTCTGCTCAGTTCCTGCGTTATTTTGCCGGATGGTCAAGTAAGATCAGCGGCGAAACCCTGAATGTCTCTTTGCCCTCTTTTAAGGGTGAACAATACACGGCGTTTACCCGTCGTGAACCGGTTGGTGTTGTGGTTGGGATTATTCCGTGGAATTTCTCCATCATGATTGCTATCTGGAAAATGGCGGCTGCACTGACTTGCGGCTGTACCATTGTGCTGAAACCCAGTGAATACACCCCGTTGACTATGCTCAGAGTGGTTGAATTAGCCAAACAAGCGGGTATTCCTGATGGCGTCATTAATGTGATTAATGGTTCAGGTTCGGTGCTTGGTCCTGCGCTGATAGGTCATCCATTATGTGCTAAGGTCACTTTCACCGGATCGGTGCCAACGGGTATTGCTGTTGGTAAATCAGCAATGGAACAGGGATTGACTCGCGCCACGTTGGAATTGGGTGGCAAGAACGGTGCAGCGTTTTTAGCGGACATGCCTGTTGAAAAAATTGTCGATGGTATTCTGGAAGCTGGTTATCTCAATCAAGGGCAGATTTGTGCGGCGGCGGAACGTTTCTATATTCCCGCAAGCCATATGGATGATGTGCTGAAATTGTTGTCTGAAAGACTCGCGGCAATGAAAATTGGCTCGCCTCTGGATGAATCAACAGAAATGGGGCCGTTGGCCAACAAAGCACACTATGACAAGATCCTGTCCCTGTTTGAGCAAGCGCGTCAAGAAGGCAGTGAGATTGTTTACGGTGGTCATGCTCTGGCCGGACCGGGTTTCTTTGTGGCACCAACAGTGATTCGTGCTAGCAGTCCTGAAGATTCATTGATGAAGGAAGAGACATTTGGTCCTGTTGGGACTTTCCTCAGCTATAACGATGAGGAAGAGCTGATTGGCTTGATGAACAGCACTCCGTTTGGTTTAGCGGCGAGTTTGTGGACCAATGATCTCAGCAAAGCCATGCGTATGATCCCGCGTATTGAGGCTGGAACTGTTTGGGTTAATATGCATACATTCCTCGATCCGGCATTACCATTTGGTGGCACCAAATCCTCAGGTATAGGTCGTGAATTCGGTAGCGCTTTTATTGAGCACTATACTGAATTGAAATCCGTGATGGTTCGCTATTGATTTGATATTCGGATCAAAATAAGCAAGGCCCCTTGATTGAAAGGGGCCATTGTCAACGCTAAATCGTTTTCGTGCCAAATTGAAAGCATTTTGGCTATTGGTAAGGAGAATGGTTGTATTCATTGCTTACCAAGTATAAAGAAAGCTTATCCCTTCAAAAGCAATGCAATGGTTTATAAAAGTGAAAATATACGGCAATAATTGCCGTAAAAAATAGATATTCTAAACCACAAAAGAATCTGCTAGTTTATGATCTATTAAATATACGGCAATAACTGCCGTAAATTATGGATTTTATAAACTATGTTAAACTCTGAAGCACGCCGACAACTTAAAGAATTACTTCCTGTTGGTATGTTGGCTACCAAACAATGGCTCGTTGCCCAAGGGCTTAAACTTCATTTTGTAGACAATGCTGTGCGTAGTAAAACACTTATCCCTCTTGCTACTGGTGTGTTTAGTCAATTCAGTTGCCACCTAAACTGGCAAGGTGTTGTTGCTTCATTGCAGCGTATGTCTGAAACACCTATTCACCTCGGTGGGCTGACCGCGCTGGAGATAGCCGGGTTAGCTCACTACGTCACCCGCTCTTATATCCGAACAGTTCACTTGTATTCTAGTGAGCCGTTACCTCGCTGGCTGACCAGAGTACCTTTAGATGTGTATTTTAAAGGGCACCGGACCAGAGCGTTATGGCCGGAAAATCTGATAGCTGACCCAACTTGGCTTAGGCAAGAACAATGGCGGGAGGGAATGCCTGCATTCCAATTCTCCTGTTCGGAAAGGGCTATCTTCGAAGTTTTGGTGGATGTACCCAAAGCTGTCAGCTTTGAACATGCTGAACAACTGATGCAGGGATTATACAATTTGTCACCGCGCAAACTTGATGCTTTACTGCTGGCCTGCTCCAGTATCAGGGTAAAGCGGCTCTTCCTCTGGTTAGCAGAAAGGCATCAGCACGCTTGGTTTAAAAAGCTGGAACCTCAGAAGTATAACTTAGGGGCTGGTAAACGAGTCATTGCTACCGAAGGGCGATTGGATAATACTTGGCTCATCACGGTGCCCAAGGATATGTAGGTAGGAGCTATGGATCGTAACAGTATTTATTACCGACAAGTTCAGTTGTTACTGCAACTGCTGCCTTTTGTTGCTGAACAGGAGTGCTTTGCTTTGAAAGGAGGTACGGCTATCAATTTGTTCGTTCGCAACTTGCCTCGGTTGTCGGTTGATATTGATCTAGTATTTTTACCAATGCTGCAACGTGCAGAAGCCTTAACGGCGCTCTGAGTAAGATTGCGGTTGCTATCCGGGCTGCTATGACAGACGCGGAAATTACCGAATCTTTCCGGGATAAAGATGATGCTTTGCGGTTGATTGTAGGAAAATCAGGCGTTCAAATAAAAATTGAGTTGTCACCGGTCTTGCGTGGTACTGTGTTTGAACCAAAGATAATGACAGTCCGCGAGGTTGTTGAGGATGAGTTTGGCTACGCCGAAATCCAAATCGTTTCCCATGCTGATCTCTATGCCGGGAAAATCTGCGCTGCACTGGATAGGCAACATCCTAGGGATTTGTTCGATGTGAAATGGTTGCTGGATAACGAGGGCCTTACTGATGATCTTCGCAAGGCTTTGATCGTCTACATGGTTAGCCATAACCGTCCTATCGCAGAATTGCTTAGGCCCATTTTCAAGGACATTGCTGGTGTCTATCGTGGTGAGTTTCTGAATATGACAGAGCAGCACGTCGAACTGGCCGAACTGGAAGCGACGCGAAGACGCTTGGTTGAGTTGATTAACGACTCTTTAACTGAACAGGAGCGTGCTTTTCTGTTGTCCTTTAAAAACCGAACTCCATACTGGTCATTGCTGGGACTAGAAAGTGTTGAGCAACTGCCTGCCATCCTTTGGAAACAGAGAAATTTGGCGAAGATGGGGACGGATAAACATATTAAGGCATGTCAAAATCTGTGTCATGTACTTGGTGTAGATTAGATTGCGGTAACACTATAGTCGAAGGTTACCTCAACGGCATTCAAAACTCATGTCTACTGGTGGCGCGGTGTTGTATCAAATTACCAAAACTGTTTTATTAGAAAAGGATTGCCCCCTGAAGAGGCAACTTGAAGGATGACGGGTATATATTAGTAAGGAAAATGCTTTTGGTAAGACGAATGGTCGTATTCATTGCTTAACAAGTACAAAGAAAGCCCGTCCCTTCAAAAGCAATACAACGGTTTATAAAAACAAAAATACACGGCAATAACTGCCGTAAATTATAGATTTTATAAACCGTGTTAAATACTGAATCATGCCAATGGTTCCACATTGGCGTCACCTGTGAGTCAAATAAGGCTCTATTCTACTCACCAAATGAGGCGAATAGTGATTTTATTTGACTCATTCTGGGCTTTTCGCCTTGTATCTTTGCTGGCATTAGGCGAAAGCTTATAGCTATTTTTATTAATCACAAATACCGAGTAATAAACCCACTGGAAACCAGTTCAGTACGATTAGTCACTTTGGTTTTGGCAAAAATATTACGTAAGTGAGTTTTAACAGTAGACAGAGAAATATTAAGTATCTGTGCAATACGTTTGTTACTTGATCCTTCTCTTATTAAATTAATAATTTCTTGCTCTTTAGTTGTCAGAATAGTTGGTGTTTCAGGAAGCAAGTCTCTGACAGCTAATTCAATTAATGGCAGAATAGCACTGAGGCGGTTAAAATCTTTTGGTGTAAATGGGGTATCTCGTAATAAAGAGACGCCGGCAATAATTCGGTTGTGTTGACGGATAAATATTTCGGTGATGTCCTGTATATTATTTGGCTGCATAAATTCATGGTAATATTTATTATGTTTCGTCAGTGTTTTCTGATCCATGCCAACCATATTGATATCATTTTGTTGATAATTAGCCGGTTTTAACGGATCTAAATGCTGAAAATGAGTCAGATAATTCTGGTGAGTTTCGTCGGAAATACCATATAGAATGTAATTCTCAGGGCGTAATTCATTATCCACCAGATAGAATGTTGCGGCTGAGATAGGAACCAGATGTGCAATGGTGTTTAAGCAACTGTGGATTAACGCATTTTCACGGCTATTTGGTAGTACAGTAGACAAGAAAGTTCTCCTTTTAGAATAATGTCTAATTGGATAAATCAATGCTGATGATTAATCGAATGCTAGTTAAAATGCAAAATCAACACAAAGTAAACATATTAATAACGTGATATAGATTGCAATAAATGAAATTTCTCACCGTGATGATCACCTGTTAAGAATAGAGATTTTGGTATATATCTGAAATAATTTCTTAATGCATTGATTAAGTAATCTGTTGTTTATTGATTGATATTTAAGTGATTATTTTTGATTTTTGTTTTTTCTGGTATTTTTCGTCACAGATTTTCGGCTATGAATCCCCCTTTAGGTATCGTTCTTTAGGACGATAGTCGGTATTCCGTTTCACTTTCTATAGTGTATTTATCCTCAATAAAGTTTACAAAAAATTCACAAATAAATCGTTGTGAGCATTATTTTTATGACCGGAAGTTAAGAGGGAAAATAAATGAAGATGTCAACACGACTGACTTCGCATATTGAAAAGGGAGTGGTGGGGTTTCCTACTACATTGGCAAGTTCCGTCGGGGTGATCATGGCGAGCCCGGTAATTCTGACCGTGACCAGTGGTTTTGGGGTTGGTGGTGATACTTTCGTATTGGCAATGCTGATCAGTTTTATCATGATGCAGGCCCAAGTGACGACGTTTGCGGAGGCAGCCGCTATTTTGCCGACTTCCGGCTCTGTTTATGACTATATCTCTTGTGGCATGGGGAGGTTCTGGGCAATTACTGGCGCACTTTCGGCTTATTTGGTTGTTCATATTTTTGCGGGTACGGCAGAAACGATCCTCTCCGGTATTATGGCATTAGTGAATTTTGACAGCCTTAATACGATGGTGGAAAGTCATAACGCTTCATGGATGGTTGGTGTTGGGCTCGTTATTACGTTCGGATTACTGAATGCGTTGGGTATTGAAGCGTTCGGTAAAGTCGAAATTGTGCTGACATTCTGCATGTGGAGTACTTTGGTTATTTTCAGTATTTGCGGATTATTAATGCCGTTTGCTGTGCCGCTGGAGAGTTGGTTTGGTGAGGGGCTTAATCTGAGCGATCCCTTGGCAGTGCTGAGTCTGGTAGGTATGGCAATGTTTATGTTTGTCGGTTGTGAACTTGTGACGCCAATGGCGCCGGAAATTAAAAATTCTGCCAAAGTTTTGCCGCGAGCAATGATGACGGGCCTGTGTGGGGTGGTTTTCTGTATGGGTCTATATGGGGCGTCAATCAGTCATCAGGTAGAAAATGTGCTGGTGGATGTAGAAAATAATGTTCGCTTGCTGGAAACGCCAATGGCCATTCCTGCTTTTGCCGGTCAGGTGATGGGGGATTTTGGTAAATATTGGATTGGTATCGGGTTATTATTGGCGGGAGCGGCAACGATTAATACCCTGATGGCGGCGGTCCCACGGATTCTCTATGGTATGGCATTAGATGGCGCATTGCCGCGTATTTTTGCTTATCTACATCCCCGTTTTAAAACGCCAATATTTGGGATTTTGGTTGCGGTAATGATCCCCTGTTTACATGCCTTTATTATTCAAGGTGATTTGAGCCGGATTATGCCTTTGGTGCTGGCAGCGGTATGTGCTTGGTGTGTCGCTTATTTGCTGGTGACATGTTCTGTGATATTACTGCGTATTCGCAGACCTGATTTACATCGTGCTTATAAATCCCCTTTTTTCCCATTACCTCAAATTGTCTCTAGTGTAGGAATTATTTTGGCGATCATTCACATTACACCTCTGGGAATGAATCCCAGTGATGTGTATATTCCATTCGCTATCATGTTGGGCCTGACCGCTAGCTATGCCCTGTTTTGGACGCTCTGTGTACAACGGGTGAATCCATTTAAACCCGTACCCGTTGAGCAGGTACTTTCACATACTTTCACTAAGGATGAATTGCCGGAGGTACAACTTGAGCCACTTCGTTCCCTTAATTGAGGGTATTTGGCGGCGGTTAAATAAATCCCGCTATCCTACTGGCTATCAGGCAGGTATAACGCTAAGCCGGTTGGAACAGAATTTATCGCCTTACTGTTGTGAGCGTTTATCCGCAGAAAGTTTGCAAGTGACGTTACCTGATGGATTGCAGATTGACGTTTGTGAAAAGCCGAAGACGCTGTTTCTGGCCTATATTGTCAGTTGTTGTTTTCGTTTACAGGGAATCACATCACTCAAGGAAAAAATCGTCATTAAAGCCAAGATAAAGGGGATATTTCGGCGAAAAACCGTGACTTATTACTGTTATCATGGTGCAGAATATGGGCAACAGATTATTGATTTACTCAATCAATATCCATTAATTGGAGAAACATTAGCAGAGCTGGATTTCCGGGATCTGGTATTGAATATTCATCAAGGGCAATGGCAACTTGAGGTGGAACATTTTGCTGCTTCTGAGATTGTCAGCCGATTGCCGGCCAGTCGTCGTTATTTGCGTTTGACTTCTGAGCAGCGTTATTTGTTGCTCAGTTCGTTGCTGATGTTTAGTCAACTCATGGAAAAGATCTAATATTTTACAGTGTTGGATGTCGTTTGTTTGCTAGTAAAAATGTCGTATGTTTGCTACGCTTATCGATCATAATTTCTGGAGAGCCCCATGATGATTAAAGAGCGTATTCAGGCGCGTTTGAAGCGATCAAAACGTTATGTGTTCATTCGTGACGACTTTAAAGATATTGCTGGTTACGATCAGGTAGGAAGGATACTGCGCGGTTTGGTCAAAGAAGGTCAATTGCTGAAAGTGGGATACGGTGTTTACACCAAGGCTCGGAAAAATAGCGTTACTGGGAAAATAATGCCTGCTTCTCCGGGAGGCTCTGATGCGGTTATTCTTGAAGCGTTAGAGCGTTTAAAGGTGAAATACCATTTGGATGGAGCTTCTGCTGCCTATACTGGCGGTAAATCAACACAGATTCCCGCTTATACCCAAATTAAAACCACATTCCGTTTTAAACGGGTGTTATCGGTGGGGAATAGCCGGTTAAATGGATGATTTATCAGGTTTATTTGCAGATGTTGCCGATGTGCTAGGTATCGGTACTATTTCTATTGTGGAAAAAGATTACTATACCCTATGGATTTCAAGATGCTTCGCGACGGCAAGGGAGCGAATCCCCGGGAGCATAGATAACTATGTGACCGGGGTGAGTGAGCGCAGCCAACAAAGAGGCAACTTGAAGGATAACGGGTATAACCTGTTTTCCTATTTCAGTGAACATAGTGTGGATCGCAAATTAGACTTAAAAAAACCACCGATCTTTATTCAAGAGTTGTCGGTGGTGATGTGAGCGAAAATAGATATTTACATTGGCACAGAATTTCTCGCCATATTTAAAGTATCGACAAGCTGATCAATATCTGATTTGCTGGATCTAAAACTGGATATACAGAGGCGCAGGGCTTTTGTATTGGCGAAAGTAGTGATAGAGATCCAGCATTTTTTGGTCTCTAATACTTTCTCTAAAATTTTATTAACATCAAAATCCCCATTATCACGGATACAAATAACAGGCAAAGCAGAGGGATTCAATATCTGCCAATCATTTTTCGCCAGTTGCGATCTCAAATAATCAGCGAGATTGATCTGGTAATCGATCATATTGCTAAATCCCGTTCGGCCAAGAATAGCCAGAGGCATAAATAGTTTTAATCCATTAAAACGTCGGGACCACTGAATGGAGTGAATGTAGGGATCGGAATGAATATCATCACTAACCGGCATATAATTGGTGGAAACAGCAAAAGGTGTTGTCAGAATATGTTTATCTGCACATATAAACATGCCAGTCCCCATTGGGGCAGAAAGCCATTTATGGGCGTCAATGGTAATGGAATCAGCCTGTTCAATACCCTTGAGATGATGGGAATATTGATCACTTAACAGGATTGCGCCTGCCCATGCTGCATCAATATGGAAGAACAGTTGATATTTATTTGCCACAGCGGCAAGCTCTGGCAGCGGATCGATAATACCTGCATTTGTCGTTCCGGCGGTCCCAACAATCATGAAAGGTTTATTGCCGTTCGCTATATCATTATCAATAGCTTGGGTTAAACCTGAAATATCCATTTTTCCTGCATGATCAACCGCTATTAATCTGACAGCACTGTGTCCCAAGCCAGATTGTAATGCTATTTTTAACCAGGCAAGATGGCTATCTGAAGAGATATAAAAAATAGGTTGCCCATTTATTGACTGTAAACCCTGTTGGGCATAATCGGGAAAATATTTTGTCAAGGCGCAAATAAGCGCGGTACAATTTGCTTCTGCACCACCGGTAGTAAATGTACCTCCGCTATTATCAGCATTAAACCCTGCCAGTCCACCAAAATACTTAATTAATTTTTCCTCTATTTCAACGCAGGCCGGGGCGTGACTCCAGACCGCTAATTGTGGATTATATAGCGCAGTAATGAAGTCAGAAATAACGCCCCAGAAAGTTGATGATGGATTAAATAGCCCAAAATAATGCGGGCTGGTGACATGAACAATCCCTTTTTCCATAAGGTGTAATACATCATTTAAAACCTCTGTTGGCGAAAAATTGCCATCAAAGGTGTATTTTGATAAAGCGTGGGAAATATCGGTTTTGGAAAGTGAAGGATTCACTCCCATTGTCGGCAACTCAGCAATGTGATTGTTAACTGAATTCTTTAAGAATTCGATAATATCATTACGTTGATGCATCTCAGGAAATAGTGAAGAGATGATTTCTTTGCTGATATCCCATTTGTCATTTGTATCTATCATTTGATGGATCTCCTCCTGTAAAGATTAAATAGCGTAATCATCAGTCGTTCCGGTATTCGCTTTAATAGACTCATATATTCTTTCTGCTCTTATCGCGACCGCAGAAAAAGATTGAGCATCGCTAATACCGTGAGTTCGTTCTGAAAGGCCATTGACATAAAGATGAGCGGCATCACAATTTTTTAATTTCACTTTATAGTCACTATCGATGGTAAGCCCACCTTCAAAATCTTTTACCAAAAATTGATCGAATTTTGCCAGTAGATCAGGTAGCGGGTTTTGATAATATCCCGTACCTAACACGATAGCGTCACAAATATGGTTAGTCTCTTCACCAGTAAATGTGTCTTTAATAACAATTTGGTATTCTTCGTGAGAGTGGTCAATAGTAATTATTTCTGAATTGACCATCATGTGAAGACGCGCTTTGCCAATGACTTCATCTTCATACATCATTGAAAATAGCGATTGGCTCTCATCAATATCAATGCCTGAATAGTTTGTACTTTTAACGTGTTCGAAAAATACTTTTTTGTTCTCCGGGCTTAAAGATTTAAAGTATTCGATGTTTTCTGGTAAAAACACCAGATTGGGAAATTGGCCTAGTTGCGCGATCTTAAAGCCGATTGAACGATGCAGCGAGAGAATGTCAATATCATCTTTTTTATTAATTAAATCAGCAATCACTTCGCCGGCACTTTGACCAGAACCAATAACCATCCATCTTCGAGGTATGTTATTTTGGAAATTATTTATTTTTTCTAAATATGCAGAGGTATGAAAAACATGATCACCCAGCAAGTTATCAAACATTTTTGGCGTAAATGGCGTTGACCCGCTTGATAATATCAGCGTATTAGTAACATACTCAAAATCTTCCCCGGAGATATTAAAGCCATCCAGTAATCCACGGTTGATAACCGGATATATATGAGTCACGTTTTTCTTGTATTGCACATAATTTTCCAATTTTTGTCCAACCCAGATCATGTAATCTGACCATTCAAAGCGACTTGCTGGGCGACCTAATAAGCCAAATTTAAACAGGCGATTTTTTTCTTTCAAATACATGGCAAAACTATAAGGACTTTGTGGGTTTCTGGGGGTCACTAAATCCCGATAAACATGATGATTAATATCGGTGCCTGGCAATAATAAATTAGGATGCCAGGCGCAAGAATCTGCTTTTTCAAGTGCTAAGAAATTATTTTGCAATTGATACTGGTGTTCGATTTTTTTCTCATCAAATATACAAGCTAATGCGAGACCTGCGGGTCCAAAGCCAATGCTGAGTACATCTATAAATTTTTCATTATTTATATTCATTGTTAAGCTCTCGAATTAATGGGTAAAATATAGCGTGGCTTCATAGTGGAGTTCTCATTCATCCATAAACATAATTTAGCGGCTGAGCATTCCCCTTTAATGAACTTAATATGGCCGAGGATTGTCTGGAATGTCTCTCTTTTCAAACGACGTAATAAGTGATCAGGAATTGCTAATTGATGAGCAATTTCCAATGCTGCAAAGGTTTCAAGAAAGAAGATGTTAGGGAATTGGTGGTATTGTTGGATATAGTGTTGGATACACGATTCCAGTGGGTTAATGAATTCGACTGGAGCAAACCCGATACCGGTAATTTGTCCATTTTCCACATTTTCTGGCAAATTAAGTTGTTTGCATGCAGCATCATCAGTAAGGATAATTTTTCCATTTTTCTTTTCAGAGAAATAACTATGCAGAAATTTTTCACTTTTACCGATGGTACCAATAAAAATAATTTGATCGGTATTGTCATTGGGTTTTACCGCAGCATCGTCTCTGCTCAACATTCTGCGAATATCTTCTGCCAGATTATCACTATATTTTGAGCCATCGGTTTTTATTTCATAATAGTGATCTCCATCTTCTTTTGTTAATACAGTAAGTGCATGGGCAATATTTTTATTATTGAAGCACATTCTGAATATATTGCTATTTCTTATGGTCAAGGTAGTTTCAGTTGCAGTAGGTAACAGAACAGGAATGTTATGATATGAGTAGACTTCCGCCGCACCTATTGCTGCGTTACTTGAAAAATGACCTATGACCATATCGACATTGTTCTCAATATTATAGTGTGCTGCTTTAGCACCGCCTTCAATTGAGCCATAATCTTCACTGAAGATAAATTCCAGTGTGCTATTGTTATGTAGATCTTTAAATATCTCAATAGCACGCATGACAGTTAATGCATGTACCGATCTCTCAGGATCTAAAATGGCGGAAATGCCACAAATAAGCTTGCTATTCATTTTATTTATCTTAATAAGTGAATCGTGAATAGGAGAAAATCTGATTTTTCTGTTTGAGAAAATCAGTCGAAAGCTCAGCTGGGAATAGATTTAATGTAATAATCTCAGACACCGCTAAAGCAATTTTATATCCTATGCCACAGAAGCCAGCCGCAACAAAACATCTCTTTTCTTCATCGATAAAGTCAAGAATAGGGCGTTCATCTGGCGTATATGAATCATATCCTTTAATGATAGAGAGAATATTGCTTGGCTCATGTTTAAATTTTGATTTTAGCAGTCTTTCGCTGATATCGTTTTCAATAATATTATCATTATATTCTATATCTTCTGGTGTCTCGGCCGCATTTCTAATCTTAGATCCGGCTTGATAGAAATATTCAGCAAGTGGCACGATATGCGTGCCGGTTTCGGTATCTATAATTGGCATATTTGTACTGTAGGAAGTACGGATATTTGCCAGAGGGATACTTTTAGCATTAACGGGCAGTTTATATGCTAGTGTTTTTGTCCATGCACCGATGGCTAAAACAATATAGTCCGCTTCAATGGTTGAGTGAGCAAGTTGAACGATGGCTTTACCATTTTCGGTTGTTATTGCGTGTACTTTGGTATTTTCTAATACTAGATTCCCCGTATCTCTAACAACTTGTGCTAAGTTTAAGGCTGCATTTCTAATATAGCCAAATCCGCCATTGGGCTCAAAAAGGATAATTCGGTTGTTATGCTTGGAATAACAACCATTGGTTAATTCGAAAGCTTTTTCGACGGATATGAGCTCTAAAGGATAGAGACTATCGCTATAATCCCTGATACTTGTTTTGACTAATTCAATATTTTTCTGATTGAGTTCGGCGGCATAAATAATACCTGTCTGTTTGAGCGTTTTTTTAAATATTTTTCCTGCCTGACTCTCTTGCATTAGTTCGACACTTCTTCGTGTGAGCTTGGCAATTTCCGGATCAGGATCATGTACGCGGAATAATGCACCGGAGAATTTAGTCGCGCCATTACCGCCAATCGTCTCTTGCTCAATGAGGGAGACATTGAGTCCTTTCAATGCCAAGTTTGCAGCAACTGTTGCGCCAACTATTCCCCCTCCTATAATGGTAATTCGTATGGTTTTATCTGTTTGCATAATCAAACACCTGGTCTTGATAAATTTAACAATGAACAAAAAGCCTCTATATCATGGTGAGTAATATATTCTTTTAATTTTTGGGACGTTTTGGGTATTATCGGTTCAGACAAAATTGAAAATAAAATAGCAAGATTCTTGTCTAAAATATTGTAATTTAATTTTGCATTTAATAAATCTAACATCTCCATTAATCCAGCAGCAATTTCCTTAATCGAGAAATTATCGTATCTGGAATAGGTTTGCCATCTTTCGATAATTTTTGTTTCTGATTCTGATAATACGATAGGGCTGGTAATATTATCAGCATTCATTTTTTCCAAATTATCAGATATTTTGGGCAGCAGATAATTAAAGATATGATTCCGCCATGTCCAGAACTCTTCTACGACAAAATTTTCAGAAGCGTGTTCTGGTGATATTAGAGAGACATAGAGCCTGACACTGTCAGAACAGGCATTTTTGACGATATCTTTCACCCAAATCGCATGATTGCGGCTGGTTGAAAAATCTTTTCCATCTAATTTTAAGAAAAAGTTAGTATAGAAAGCATGTTTAAAGTGTAATTCGTCGTTCAATAATATTTGAGCCGGGTACGCAAGAATATGGCTGTAAGAACAATCCATACCTAAAAAATTGACCATGCAAGTATTATCATCATAAATAAGGTCATAAGGGCTATCTGCATCGGCGTTTTTTTCAGAAAGTTCTTTCAGTGTTGCTAAATATCCGGCTAACCCCATAAACCAGGTATGAATACGGTGATTTTCATCAGAATAGAGTTTCAGCCCTGATTCATTGGGGCGAGTCACGCCCCACTCTTTTATACCATGGGCAAAAACTTCCTCGACCCATGCTGTTAATTGTGGCCTCATAGGAGAACTAAGAATCTTCTCTTTTAATTTCTCGGCAATCACCGGCAGTAATAGAAAGTTGCGCTCAACATGTTTATAAACAACTTTTTCATTGCACAAAATACAACGCAAATTTTTCATTTCAAATGCGTCCGGTGCCATTGCGCAGGATTCACATTGGCTTGGATCTGAGCTTTCACCACAATGATTACATTCACCTCTGGCAAAGGCTTCATAGCCCCATTTTTCACATTTTTCGCAATAAGGTTCTAAACTCACTTTTGGTGCAATAATGCCTTGGTCCAAACAAGAGTGATAGAGCATCTTGACGGCATCTTCAAAATAGCGGTTATCGTATGACTCTAGCCAATGATCCAGTTTTATATCAATTAAGCTCAATGATTCCTGTATTTTTTTCGAATTCTCTTTTGCCAATGCTGGTGCACTTATGCCTATTTCTTCTGCTTTGCGCTGTAAATAAGATTGATAATCATCTGAATAGGATATCAGATAACACTTTTCACCCTTTAAACGCTGAGTGCGAGTAAATATATCTGCACTTAAAAATGGTCCTGCTATATGACCAACGTGCAGATCGCCATTTGGTGTTGGTGGCGTAATGGTGACAATGTATTTATTCATTATTAATCCTGCTCTAATCGGGTAAGAAAGTTCAATGTACTTTCCTTGTCCCACCATATTGTATAAAAGTGGAAATCTTCCTGGTTGTTATTTATTACATGATGCTCAGAGTCTAATGGAATAAGAATTAAATCCCCTTTGGTGACCGGGAAATCTTCGTCATTTATTCTTATAATGGCATTACCTTGGATAACAATAAATAATTCATATTCATTGTGGGAATGGCGGAAACTTTTGGTTTCTGGTCGTACAATACACCATGCACCCCCAAATGGCGTATTTAGCCCCTCCCACGGTAAAAGTCTTGAACCGTCCAGATCATATTCATGAACCATTGAATCCCAATCCATTTTACGAATAATATTCATCATACACCTTCCTCTAAAAGTTGAAATTCATTCATATAGGCTCGAAATGTATTTCGAAGAATCTCTATGGCTTCTTCAATGGTATCACTACTCACATTGAGTGGCGGAAGAATACGTAATACCGTATCGTTTCTGCCACCTAATTCTGTTATTAATCCTCTATTTAAGGCTATTTTTTGAATATGTTTTGCCGTTATTTCACATGCTTTACCTGTACTGGTGTTAAGAATTTCAACACCTAGCATCAAGCCTTTACCACGAATTTCACCAATGATGTTAAAATTATTTTTCAACGCGGCGAGATGCTTTTTAATTTGTATTGATCTCTGTTTGACATTCTCTAATAAATTATCACGCTTTATTATTTCAATAGCTTTTGTACCTGAGGCGAATGCCAACTGATTTCCTCTAAATGTGCCAATATGAATACCTGATGTCCAATTATTGAAATCTTTTTTATAGAACATAAGGGAAGAGGGTAATCCTATTCCACTGGTGCCTTTTGAGGTAACAAATATATCAGGCTCAATACCGTACTGTTCAAAAGCATACCAGGTTCCGGTCCTGCCGCAACCGGTTTGGATCTCGTCAATAATAACCGGAATAGAATACGTTTTTGAAACACGGATAATACTCTCTACGAATGATTTTTGTGCAGAATAAACGCCACCTTCACCTTGAATAAGCTCCAGAATGATTGCGGCAATATTTCCTAACCCAGAGTTTGCATCATTTAAGGCGGATTCAAGATATAATCCGGCATCAAGATGATCTGAATTGAGTACCCAACTTTCCGAGGATTGAGATTCTGAGCCATAGGGGAAAAAATGGACGCCCGGCATTTTTCCCAGAATATTTTTCTTCATACTTCTATTGCCAGTAACGGCAATAGCGCCATGAGTACATCCATGATAGCCACCCCTGAAACTAATAATTTCTTCGGCCCCGGTAGCTATTTTTGCCAGCTTAATGGCTGCTTCAATGGCATCCGCACCTGTTGGCCCACAAAAATGTATTTTATATTTGTTGCGCAGGCTTTCAGGTAGCATACTTAAATGCGCCTCGGTAAAAAGTTCTTTGGCAGGTGTGGGAAAATCCAAGCCCAAACAGAGTTTTGATACTTGTGCATTGACTTCGGCAATTAATTCAGGATGAGAGTGTCCCAGAGGTAAAGAGCCGGCACCGGATAAAAAATCAATAAATACATTACCATCGATATCCTGAACATAACAGCCATTGCCTTTTTCTAGCGAAATCTGAATCCTTTTAGGGTATGACACGGCACTTGATTCTTGCTCTCGCTGTTTTGCTAATGCGATTTTTGAAAATGGACCTGGTATTGTGGTGTGAATATTAACCTTATTCATTTTAAGCCTCGATTTTATTTTTATTATGAATAGATTTTTTAATTTTTATATTTTTTTCGATAGAATCAATAATGTGCTTGGATCTAATTGAAACTAAACTTAATGAGCCGGCATCACCTAAGCCGTGTGAAGATTCACATAATCCGTTTAGATAAATGCCTATATCGGTAGCATTGATCAGATCTATCTTATAATCCCTGTTGATGATGATCCCGTTATAGCTATTTTTACTCATTAATGGATAGAGTTCTGCCAGAAGAGGTGGACAGATTTCCTGATATTCTTCCCTACCAATATCTTTAAAACCTGTGGCGGAGACAACCATATCGACATCTATTTGATATGTTTCTTCTAAACCATGATTTTTTACTATTTGTAATGAAATAATGGAATCTTTCACGCTAGATTCAACAATATCCGCAGAGTTATGAATTTTGATTTTATGCTGACCAAAATATTTATCTCTATAGATAGTCCGATAAAGTTCATCGAGAACATCACCATCGGAGGCGGAATAATTTGTCAGATTTAAATCTCTTTTTAATCTCGCTTTATGCTCCTCTTTACTGTTGAAAAATGTGTCTACAAATTCAGGAAAATAGACTTCGCCTGTAAATGGCGAGGTATCTTTCAGTCGGTAGCCAAATTTCCTTGATACACCGTGAATTTCAAGGTGAGGAAATTTGTCTGCTAAAAATATCATGATTTCGATGGCAGATTGACTGCCACCGACTACCGCGATACTTTTTATTTTCCCACTGGAAATATGATTAATAATTTTGTTAAATTCTGCACCGTGAATTAAATGGTTATGGTCAAGTTGTCGCAGAGATAAAGGAATATAGGGGGTTCTTCCTGTTCCGACTATCAGGTTTTTACATTGATAGGTTTCTCCTCCGTCTGTTTTGACTTCAATGAGTGTATTTTCCCCATGATAATTATCAATAATTTTCACGGATGTTATCGATGTTGAATAGCGAACGACTTTATCAAAATGTTTGGCCGCCCATTTGATATAGTCGCGGTATTCATAACGATATGGAAAATATAATCCCAAATTTAAATGTTCAAATAACCTGTTATTTTCAAACAGGTAATTGATGAATGAGTAGTGGCTTTTGGGGTTTCTTGGTGTCGCAAGATCCCGTAAAGGGTGGTTTTGGATATCAGAGTTTGTTAATAACAGCCCGGCCTGCCATTCGCATGATGGCTCTTTTTCAAAGAAAAGCACTTTTTTATGGGGTAATTCTTCCTCCAGTGTTATAGCTAATGAAATATTGGATGGCCCAAATCCTACGCCTATGATATCGTATTCCACCTGGTTCATGTAAAATTCCTTAAATATTTAAATTTTTATTAGTAATAATTTTTTTATTTTTTTAGATAAAAGCAGGTAATACTTCTTCGCCGATTTCTTGAATAACCTCTTTCGGCGGCCTTTTGCCATACTGAATGCCAAGAGCCGCGTGATTAACCCCGACTTCTTGCCACTCTTCCAACAATTCAATCAGCCCCAGGCGACCGGTTTTCAGGGTAAACCCGCCATTCGTGGGGGTTCTGGGATAATATTTATCCTCAACTAAATCAATCCATTCATTAGTTAAGTGCGGTTTGAACATATTTCTAGGGATATTTTGTCTAAATTCGCTAATATTCTTACCGAGTCTGGCGACGCCCTCTTTATTATGGGTTTGAATAGGATAGGTAAACCATCCATCCGAATTTTCCGCGATCCATTTAATATCTTGTTGCCCACGCCCAGTGACTATCAGAGGGATAAAATCATTGACCGCCTTGGGTATTAGGCGTAAATTCCCATCAATATAACCTAATGGGCTATTAATGGTGCGATTGTTGTTATCCAACAGCGCTCTGAACATATTGATTGATTCGACAAACCGCATCCCTTTTTCATTATAAGGTATGTTATAGGCAGGGAATTCTGACATTCTGTCTCCTGCGGCGACACCCAGTATTAACCGGCCATTTGATAATTGATCAATAGACGTTGCTTTCTTGGCTAAATCGATGGGGTGTCGCAGTGTAAATATGGCACTGCCGAAACCGATGGCGATTTTGCTGGTTAATGCGGCTAGCCAGGCGGCATAGACAAATGGATCGAAGCCCTGACCTATATCGCCAAAATTGGGATCGAACAGCGGGATATCTCTCAGCCAAATGGCGGAAAAGTTTTGTTGTTCGATTTCACGAATGAGATCGATTTCAGGTTTAATATCAGCTTGTTGATTTAACGCTCTGAGAGGTAAAAACATGCCGATGCTGATTTTGTTCTCCTTGAATAAATTGGTATACGTCTTATGCTTTGAATAATTGAACATAATAAATCCTCAATGCTATTTTAACTTTTAGCTGACTTGAATAATTATTTCAGTTATTAATAATTATCAAGAAGCTAGCATTAAAAGTAAGTGAATTAAAGCTATATTATTTAAACGCCAACCGTAGTTTTTCTAAATTTGCATGTCTTATTCTGTTTACATTTACCATTTTCCCGTATGGGTGTTGAAGTTCAGTTTTATATATTGATATCTGTAATTGGCATGGTAGTATCTTTGTCATATATACCTGTTATTTTTCAAGTTGCCGCTTTGTTGGCTGCACTCACTCACCCCGGTCACATCGTTATCTATGCTTCCGGGGATTCGCTCCCTTGCCGTCGCGATGCATCTTGGAATCCATAGGGTATAGAGGACATACAGTGCACACTGGAGAATAAAATATGAGTTCTATTTTGCCTCTGTTAGCTCTCAGAGCTTTTACTGAAGTTGGTCGGCGGGGCAGTGTTAAAGCTGCGGCGGCTGCAATGGGCGTATCTCCTGGGGCGGTCAGTCAACAGATTCGTATTTTGGAGGAGAGAATTGGTTTTGCGTTGTTTTTAAGAACGCCTAAAGGTATAAAGCTTACTGCTAAAGCAGATCGGGTTTATGAGACGTTATTACTTTCGTTTGATAATATTGACAAATCTATTAAGTCTCTTAAAGCAATGCAGTTCGAACATAAAGTCTCTATAAATACCACTTCGTCATTCGCCGCATCGTGGCTGATTCCCAGACTAAAAAATTTTAATGAGAAATACCCTAATATTGAAGTTAATATAGAAGCTTCCAATGAATTGGTAGACCTAAAAAGAAGTTCTACAGACATTGCTGTGCGGCATGGGCTTGGTAATTACCCAGGTTTAATATCCACCAGGTTAATTGCACCGGTATTAATTCCTGTGGGTACGCCGGAACTTTTAGGATCAGGACCACCGATAAAACATGTGGAAGATTGTCTGAATTATCCTTTGTTACAGGATTCAGATAGATCTGATTGGCATTTGTGGTTAAAAGCACACGGAATTAATGAAGAGGCGAAAGTAAGACAGGGCTCCAGTTTCGAAGATGATTTTTTGCTGGCTCGCGCCGCTTTAACCGGTCAGGGTTTAGCATTGGTGCCCGAATTTTGTGTTGAAGAGGAATTGCGTTCTGGCCGGCTCAAAGTTGCACTAGAAAAAAAATGGCCTTCCCGATTTGCTTATTATGCGGTGACATTGCCGGAAACCCTGTTCCGACCTGAAATTGTTAATATTATTGATTGGCTTGTTGAGCAGTCTAATTTGTCTGACGATTGTGTGGAGTAATGTTCATTAGTTTGGAACCAATCTGAGTCATTGTGATATGTCATCGTGGTTTTTCACGATTAATTAATCCACAAGAAGATAAATAGCTTTCTTGCGTACTTTTATGTTCGTATTGATGTTCGCATTCTTTACTGACAATACAATAAATCAATAAATGTAATTTATGCGTGTAGAAATGAACACCGTGATATTCATTTCCAATTTCTGAGAATTAATGGTATTTTCATTTACTTAGCGGTATATACCCTATGGATTTCAAGATGCATCGCGGCGGCAAGGGAGCGAATCCCCGGGAGCATAGATAACTATGTGACTGGGGTGAGTGAGTGCAGCCAACAAAGAAGCAACTTGAAAGATGACGGGTATAGAGAGAAATTGAATGCCGACTCTCTATCGGTAATATTTTAAATGCGAGTGATATTTTAGCAGTTAAATTATTAAGCGTTTGTCTTGAGGGGAGAGAGATACCCTATGGATTTCAAGAGGCATCGCGACGGCAAGGGAGCGAATCCCCGGGAGCATAGGTAACTATGTGACCGGGGTGAGCGAGTGCAGCCAACAAAGAGGCAACTTGAAAGATAACGGGTATAGAGATGATCTACTTATACACTGATAGTTCACCAAATGGTTATAAGATCACAATTGCTTTGGAAGAGTTGGGATTGCCATACACATTAAAGCATGTACGAATTGAAAAGGGTGAAAATAGAGAGCTTGAGTTTTTACAGTTAAACCCTCACGGGCGTATACCTGTACTTGTTGATGAAAGTACTGAGACGACCCTTTTTGAATCGTCGGCGATTCTGCTTTATCTGGCATCGAAAACTCAGCAACTGTTGCCGGAGGATTTTAAAAGCCGTTGGGAAGCGATTACATGGCTAACATTTCATTCTTCCAGCGTCGGGCCAATATTAGGACAACGGGTTCATTTTGAATTATTTGTAACTGAAAAAAATCATATGGCTATACAACGATATCGTCGCTTAACGGAAGAGGCTTTCTCTACGCTGAATAAACGGCTTAGTGATCGCCCCTTTTTCGCCGGAGATGAGTACTCCATTGCTGATATTGCTAATTTTGGCTGGACCCATATCGCCAGAATTATTGACTTTGATTTTAGTCATCATGAATATTTAAGTGCCTGGCATGATCGTATTGCCTTGAGGCCCGCAGTACAGCGTGGGATTATGATACCGGAGCCGGCAACCGGCCCTTAAATGGCAATGCCCGACAATAGGGAAAGGAATTGTCATGCCTTTGAAGATCGATTTACCTAAAATCAATTCTATACCCTATGGATTTCAAGATGCAGCCAACAAAAAGGCAATTTGAAAGATAACGGATATATTTCGGAGGAAATTGTTAATGTCTAGAACTGGTGAGGAATATATTGAAAGCTTGCGTGATGGAAGAACTATTTTTCTGAATGGAGAAAAGATCACTAATCACGTGGATCACCCTGCTTTTCGGAATGCAATTAGAACCGTAGCTTCACTTTATGATTATCAGGCAGCACACGCTGATCAGATGACGTTCGAAACGCCTAGTGGTAAACGCGTTGGTTTATATTGGGAACTTCCTAATACCCGAGAGAAATTAATTGCCAGAGGTGAGGCTGCGTATGCCTGGGCAATGCAGAGTTGTGGTTGGTTAGGTAGAAGCCCAGATCATGTTTCTGCTGCTCTGACCGGAATGATGACTTACCTGGAAGTCTTTGAGGAATATTCCAAGGATAGGGCCGAGGCGTTAAAAAATTACTATTCATATGCCCGTGATAAAGATATTTATTTGGCTTTTACATTAGTCAATCCACAAGGTGATCGATCCAAAACGCCCAGTGAACATATAAAAAACGTCTTTCATACTCTTGGTGTATTGGAGGAGAAACCGCAAGGAATAATTGTTCGCGGGGCAAAGATGTTAGGAACAGCAGCCGTCCTTGCAGAAGAAGTTGTTGTTGGCGTATTTAATCCACTCAAAGAGGGCGTTGATGATAAATATGCACTGTCTTTTGCATTACCGTTGAATACTAAAGGAATAAAAATTCTTTCCAGAAAATCCTATGAAACAGGCAGTAATAAATTTGATTCCCCTTTAGCGCATCAGTTTGATGAGAATGATGCTGTCATTTATTTCGACGATGTTTTTGTTCCGTGGGAAAGAGTTTTTATTTATAAAAATACGGATATGTGTCGCCGACAATTTCAGGCAACTGGCGCTGATGTTTTAATGGATGTTCAAGGTATGGCTAGATATGCCGTTAAGCTGCATTTCTTAACGGGTTTGGCTCATCAGCTTACTGAAACTACAGGCGTCAATGAGTTTCCTGCCGTTCGTGAATCATTAGCTGAGCTTGCTTGCTGTGCCACTAATATTGAAGGGCTGTTTCGTGGTTTAATTAGCAATCCTGATCGGCATAATGAGTACTATATTCCCAATCGATTACAACTATATGCTTGTCAGGTTGTATTGCAGTCAACTTATCCAAAGGTGATAGAAAGCATCAGAAAACTTTCAGGTGGTGGTGTGATTATGTTACCGTCAAATTATATTGACTTAGCAAATCCAGAAATCCGTGACTTAATAGAAAAAACACAATATTCAACGCTACTGCCACCCATTGAACGTGTGAAATTACTGAAATTAGTGTGGGATGCTATCGGTTCTGAGTTTGCATCACGTCATACTCAATATGAAATGTTCTATTCAGGAGCGCATTATGTTGCTCTGTCTCGTCTATATGATCAATATGATTGGGATTTTGCTAAGAATATGAGCCGAGGGATTTTAGATTCTATTGATGTTAGTTGAGTTCTGTATTTAATTCAGATGCAACTAACTTGTTTTATTTTTATCAAATTTGAAGTGGCGGGATAGATTATATCCCGTTTTTTTGTTATTTAATCTTTTAAAAGATGAGATGATTTGACCAATATCATTTCAGCATGTTAAATTATTTCATCATGTTAGAGAATCATTTCTCTGAAAGGTTTTAACCTATTTATATATTGTTAATGGAAGTTAATACACAATTTATAGTAATTGTTCTTATTCTTAAATAAAGATTTAGTGCATGATTTGCCGCGTTAAAAAAATTGAATACCCATAATCAACAATTAAAAAAGAGAAAAAAATGAAAATAAACATAATGATATGTGCTCTTATGGTTTCCTTTAATGTCTTTGCTTCTCAGTGTCACCAAATAAAATTTCAGCAAGATCAGCAAACAATAACTGGGAATTTTAATTCTCAGAGGGGAGCGTGTATTGAGTTTAATATTCAGCCTGAACATTATGTACGTGGATCGGCATTGGGTATGCAGAAATTGGTGGTACAGAAGGGTAATCAACAACATATTCGTACGCTATTTACTGATAACCCGGTGGATGCTCGTCAATCAATTGGCTTTACCGTTCCTCAGGTAGGAAAATATCGGTTGGCAGCCAAGGGCAAAGCTGGGGAACCGTGGCAGCTTACATTGTCATTTCCATCTTATATTCCCAAGGATAATGATTATCGGCAGCAGCCAGAAAGTTTGCGTCTGAAACAACTTCAAACTGAAATCGCACAAGGAAAAGGCACCCATGCTTTCTGGCGGGAAATAACCCGCAAGGGTACGCCGTTAATTGAAAATTATGATGATAAAAATAAGCGAGTCACTTTCCTGTGGCGCGGCGCAAAAGCGAATGTCTTTATTCTGGGGGCACCGAGTGGTGATCATGATCCGATGTCACATTTAGCTGGTACTGATGTTTGGTTTCGCAGCTATATCGTTCCGTCAGATACCTTGATGCAATATAGATTGGCACCGGATTTGCCGCAAGTCGAAGGCACGGCTGACGAACAGCGTAGGTCGATTTTAATTACGGCACAGGCCGATCCGTTGAATAAAAATGTCGTGCCGACTGTATCAGAGGATATGTTTAACCATGATTCATTGTTGGCACTAAGGCCAACGTTATGTGATATCGCACAATTTAAACAATTGACTCTTCAGGGAGCGACTAAGCTTCATCAGCTTGAAAGTAAGATTTTGGGTAACAGTCGAGAAATTGCGATTTATCAACCAGTTACTCTGATGAAACAGCCTGCTATGTTGGTGCTGTTTGATGGGAAGATTTACCGTAAACAGTATTATATTGATAGATTTTTCGATTCCCTGATCGAACAGGGCAAGATCCCTCCTATGTATGTGGTGTTTATTGATAGCCTGGATAGTGCACGTCGAGGTCAGGAATTACCACCTAATCCTAATTTTGCTGCATTTATGGCGAGTGAGTTAATACCGTGGCTGGCTGCTCAGGGTATTAAAGCACCGGCAGAGCGTACCATTATTTCAGGTTCCAGTTATGGTGGATTGGCATCTTCATGGGTGGCATTTAATCATCCTGAGTTGTTTGGCAATGTTCTCAGTATGTCTGGTTCATATTGGTGGGCTCCTCAGGGAGAAGCGCCTGAATGGTTGATCCGTGAGTTTGCTAAAGCAGAGAAAAAACCACTGCGTTTCTATTTACAGGCAGGATTATTTGAAACCAATCGCGGGGAATTGGAAGGTATTTTATATAATAATCGCCGCATGAAACAGACGTTATTACAGAAAGGTTATCTGGTTGAATCCAGTGAAGTTTCTAGTGGTCACAATTACATTTCGTGGTGTGAAACTTTGTACTATGGAACACGGTCGTTAGTAACGAAATGGTAAGTTAATTCTATTTTCTTCACATAATTGTCACATAGTTTCTTTAGTATCCCTTTATCAGATAAAGATAATTTTTACTCCGATTACGTTTTAATAAGGAAACCTTAATGTCAAACAAGTATAAGAAAAGTTTGGTTGCAGTCATGGTCTCAACCTTAATTTCAAGTGTCAGCTTACCGGTATCGGCGGCTGATGATCAAAATGCAAATCAAATTATGGCGGAAGGTCGGGCAGTAAAAGGTAATATTACGGAATTTGGTGGTGCTCGCCGTATGACTCAAAACCAGACTGAGGCATTAAAAGCAGCGATAAATAATCATAAAGCTAAGAACGTTATTTTGTTTATTGGTGATGGTATGGGGGATTCTGAGATTACTATTGCCCGTAACTATGCAGAAGGTGCGGGTGGATTTTTTAAAGGAATTGATGCCTTGCCGTTTACGGGTCAATACACTCACTATTCTCTGGATAAAAAGAGTCGTAAACCCAACTATGCGACGGATTCAGCCGCTTCTGCCACAGCTTGGGCTTCTGGTGTAAAAACCTATAATGGCGCGTTGGGTGTCGATGTGTTTGGCAAAGATCACCTAACTCTGCTTGAGCTGGCAAAAGCGAATGGTAAAGCAACAGGCAACGTAACGACGGCTAGAGTGCAGGATGCCACGCCAGCAGCACTGTATGCGCATGTCACTGACCGTGGCTGTTATGGTCCGCAAGAGACGATAAAAAAATGTCCAACGAATGCGCTAGAAAATGGCGGGCGTGGTTCGATCACTGAGCAATTATTAGTGGCTCGTGCTGATGTCACATTAGGTGGAGGCGCCAAGATTTTCGATCAGAAATCGGTTGCTGGTGCTGGCAAGGATAAAACGTTGCAACAGCAGGCACAGGAACAGGGTTATCAGTTGGTCAGGGATGCTAAGTCACTGGCATCCCTGACTAGAGCAGATCAGAAAAAACCGCTATTGGGTCTGTTCCATGAAGACAATATGGACATTGCTTGGGAAGGACCTAAAGCCGTTTATCACGGTAATATTGATAATCCCCCAGTGACTTGTAAAGTCAACTCGAAACGGAATCCTGATGCGCCGACGTTGGCACAGATGACGGAGAAAGCCATTGATCTGTTAAAAGAGAATAAGAATGGTTTCTTCCTGCAAGTGGAGAGCGCTTCGATTGATAAGCAGGATCACAAAGCTAATCCTTGTGGACAGATTGGAGAAACCGTCGTATTGGATGAAGCGGTACAAGTTGGTTTGAAATATGCGCGTAAACACGGCGATACATTAGTGATTGTCACGGCTGATCATGCTCACTCCAGCCAGATTATTGAAGCACATATAAAAACTCCGGGGCTGACTCAGGCATTAATCACGAAAGATGGTTCGGTGATGGCAGTTAGCTACGGTACTTCTGAGGGTAAGGAACAGGAACATACGGGTACTCAGCTACGAGTGGCCGCTTATGGTCCTCAGGCAGCCAATGTTGTGGGCCTGACTGACCAGACAGATTTGTTCTTCACGATACGTGATGCGATGAAGTTAAAGTAATTTTTGGGTGGTTGGGGAATAAGTGGTTGAGGAATAAAGAGTTAAGGCCGGATATTCTCTGGCCTTAATTTTTTGTTGATAAAAAGGCAATATAAATTGCAGATAAAATTTTCAGCAAAACAGTAATCCAAGGGAAATATATACCCTATGGATTTCAAGATGCATCGCGACGGCAAGGGAGCGAATCCCCGGGAGTATATGACTGGGGTGAGTGAGTGCAGCCAACAAAGAGGCAACTTGAAAGATAACGGGTATAGGTGTTGTTTGATGGCCGCTTTTTGTGTTTATATTAGATAGGATTCATAATGTTCAGAGGTGAATTGATTTATGCCACCGTTAATATTAAGGTTATTACCAATAATACTTATCATTGGAATGGTTCCATCATTTATAGAAGTTGATATTACTTTGCCAGCATTTCCCCAAATGCTAAATTTTTTTTCTGCAACTGAATCGGCAGTGCAATTTACTTTAATAGTAAATTTCTTAGGGTTATGTATATTCACGCCTATTTTCGGCCCACTTTCAGAATCATATGGGCGAAGAAAAATAATTTTAATCGGCGCTACTCTGTTCTTTATTGGGAGCATAGGTTGTTCAACCGTGGTTGATCTTAATCAATTGTATTTATTTAGATTTATCCAAGGGGCAGGATGCAGTGCTATTTGGATTGTCGGGTTTATAATTTGTTCGGATACTTATAAAGATGAGGAATCAGTACAGGTTTTTGGCATTCTCAACGCGGCAATATCAATGGCCCTCATTATAGCTCCCATTGCCGGTTCTCTTATTGTTGCACATTATAATTGGAGATTTACCTACCATTTAGTGGCTTTACTGAGCTTTCTTTCTCTTATGGCTGTGTTCATCGTTCCTGAAACAAATCGTAATACGGTAAAGTTGAGTGTAAATAAGGTCGTCAAAAATTATTGCCAACTTATATTCAATACGCGTTTCTTAATATATTCTTTTACACCTGGGCTATTAGTATCTGCATGTATTGCATATGTATCTGTTGTTCCCTTTTTATATATAGATAAAATGGGAATGAGTTACTACATATTTGCAGTGCATCAAGCGATATTAGGAATATGTTTGGCGGTGGCTGGATTTTATTCAGGTGATTTGAATAGAAAGATTGGATCAGCGAATTGTATCTATTTGAGTATTATAATTTGTTTGATAGGTTGTGGTTCATTAATGATATTTAGTCATATTTATCCTGAATCTGCAATACTTTTTACACTGTCGATGGCCGTTATCTGTATAGGTTCTGCTTTTCAATATAGTATGGTGTTTTCTCGTTCTTTGGCGTTGTACCCTGAATTAGTTGGTTCAGCATCATCCTTATTAACTTTTTTTCGACTTATTTTCTTCAGTTTCAGTGTCCTTATTTCAGGATGGGCATTTACTGGAAAACTGTTTAATTCAGCAATTGTAGTATCATCAATAATTGCTATGGGGTTGTTATTTTCATTGTTTGTCTTAATTGATTTGCGAAACAATGTAGTTAATAGGAGAATTAATGATGAATCACATGTTAGCTGATTAAAGAAGAGCAGGTAACAGCCATAGTATTAGGTTGTACCGGCATGATGGGGATGTCAAAGTATTTATCCAAAGAGATGAAGGCTGTAGGAATGCCGATTCAAATAATTGATCCTACAGCAGTTGCATTGGGTTATTTACAGATGATGATAAGAGCTGGTCTTACCCACAGTCGTTTGGAATATCCAAAGTTGGATTTAAGAGAAAGGGAGATTAGTTGCATTAAGCGGCCTTCTTCTTAATTCTGTGTAATTGCCATCCCAATATTGAGTGCTTGAGTTAGTGCTTTGTAATATTTTCGAACCACGATTTTTCAACTCTGTAGTATGTTGAATCGGAATAGTTTGAACGGGTGTCACAAGATATTGATTTGATCTGCCAGATTAGCAATTGCAACTGACTTGTACTTCACGCTTTTTTGTATATGATATTGGTAATCATTATCATTTGTCTGGGTGCAAGTTATGATCAGGGTTAAAGACAGAGAGAGATCGCTTTTCTGGCAGGGTATCACCAGCTTGTGGGGAATAGGTTTATCTAGCTTAGCAGGTATGTTATTCGTCCTTGTCAATCCCGGAATTGAGCAGTTTAAAATTGGGGTAGTATTAGCGATGTTGCTGACGCTATTTATGCTGCTAAACCAGAAGTCACGCCATTTTCTATTAATACCATCAGGGTTTGCTGTGTTATGTGCCTTATTGGCTGGAGCATATCGACTGGGTTGTTTTTGACGTTTTATAGCAGAATAAATGGAGAGAAGTTCGATAAGAAAAACAGACAGATTGGTGCGAAAGGAGGGACTTGAACCCTCACGTCCGTAAGGACACTAACACCTGAAGCTAGCGCGTCTACCAATTCCGCCACCCTCGCAGGTACTGTCATTTTACTTTTTATTGCTTAATTTATATTTTATTGCCTAATTTAATATCGGCCGAATTCAATCAACGGCTGTCTGATTTGGTGCGAAGGGGGGGACTTGAACCCCCACGTCCGTAAGAACACTAACACCTGAAGCTAGCGCGTCTACCAATTCCGCCACCCTCGCAAATTCAGACATTATCAATCTGTTGATTGATAATACGGAGGCGCATTTTAGAGGTTTTGTAGCCGACGTCAATCATTATTTATACCCGTTATCTTTCAAGTTGCCTCTTTGTTTGTTATCAAAGATAACCTGTCCTTGAATCAAGGACAGGCTGAGTAAATTAGAATTTTTTTGTTGCCTGATAAACCTTGAATTTCCCCGTTTGAGCAATGACTTCATGAGTACCAAAAGTTTTATCCAGTAAATCGGGATAAGGGAGGAATGCGTTGGCAACAATCCGCAATTTTCCTCCGGGTTTGAGGTGCTTGGGAGCTTGGCGGATCAGATCATCGGTTGCCAGTAAACTGGTTTTTAATCCTTCATGAAAAGGGGGATTAGAGATAATCCAGTCGAATTTATCTTCAAGATTGGAATACATGTTACTGACAACAACGTTACCTTCCAGTTTATTGGCTTTTAAGGTTGCTTTACTGGAGGCAATCGCTGCTGCATTAACATCACTGAGAGTCAGTGCTAACTCAGGGTTTTTCTTACCCAATACCGCTGCCAGAACACCCGCACCGCATGCGATATCCAGTAAATTGCCGGAGAGCGGTTTGTCAAAGGTAGAAAGCAATAAACGGCTACCCACATCCAGTTCATCTTGGCTAAATACACCCGGTAACGTATTCACTATGACGTTTTCCACTTGATAACTGTTCCACCAGTTATCTTGTTCGAACTGCACTTCATGTTCTAACTGGCCGTAGAACAGGCTACAACGACGGGCACTATCGATTTTTCGAAACGTTGCCATGCCGTCCATCAGTTTATCTACACTACGTACTCCGCTACGGTTTTCACCGACAATGAAAATATTGATACCTTTTGGCAAAACAGAGAACAGGCTGCGTAATTGAAAGCGAGCTTCCTGCTTACTTTTAGGCCAGTAGTAGATCAGGGTGTCACAACCCTGAGTAAATGCTTTTTCGGCTACCAGGCCAAACCAGGCATGATCACCCAGAGTGCGGATCAGTGATTGCCAGCGATGATATTGGTTAGTGTGCACTCGTACACTGGCAGCATCAATTTGGGTTGCTAGTGTATCCTGGATATCACCGGCGAAGAGCAGGTGATGAGAGCTAAATTGCTCACGGTGACGTAAAATAACTTCACTGGCGGGGGTTAACGCAGACATTTGTCTATAAGCTCCTTCAATGGTTCTGTACTCAAGTATCAGATAGTGATAAATCTCAACCCAATATTGGCGCAGATCGTGGTCTCTGATAACATGTTACCGATTATTTTTTACAGCAGGTAAATAGATTATGGTAACCCGGCGCGACAGGTTATTAGCTCAATTGGGAATTACCCAATGGACTTTACGTAATCCGGCGGTTTTGCAAGGTGAATTAGCTGTTCACTTACCTGATACCACCCGTCTGCTGATTATTACTAACGACCACATTGATTTAAATCATTCATTATTAATAGATATTTTCACCGCCATGGGGTTGGATAAATCCTCTGTTTACTGCATTACAGCAAATAATGTTGCAATGTTACCGGAACAGGTTAAGTGCCCATGTTGGCTATTAGGGGTGGATATTACACTATCATGGCCGGGAATTTCTTTGAGAAGCCCGGCATTAAATGATTTATATTGTGATGGACAGGCAAAACGTTCTCTCTGGCAACAGATTTTTCAACATGAACAACATTTCTCTATTAACTCCCGCTGATCTCCCGTCCGCTTTTTTGGTTGAGAAAGCCAGTCACGCGTTCCCGTGGAGTGAAAAAACATTCTTCGGTAATCAGGGGGAGCGGTATTTGAATTATAAAATAGCGATTAATGAACAACTTATCGGCTTTGCCATAACCCAAGTGATATTAGATGAAGCAACCCTATTTAATATTGCTATTGATCCTGATCACCAAGGTAAGGGTTATGGTAAGGCATTATTAGCGTATTTAATATCAATTTTACCGGGTAAAGGTGTGCATACCTTATGGCTTGAAGTCAGACAATCGAATCATTCCGCTATTAGGTTGTATGAACAATCAGGGTTTAACCAAGTCTCTGTTCGTCGGCATTACTATCCTACTGCGACAGGTAAAGAAGATGCCATTATCATGGCGTTGCCGCTGTTTGTCTAATAAGTGCTATAAAATTGATTGATTGTTTATAACACCAATTTCAGCGAAAATGAGCGCCAATTTTTCATTCACCTACGGGTTTGGCAACCGTTCTCCTTGCGGGGAAGCGTCTGATGTTGAATACAAGCCCGTATATAAAGCAGAAGATTGTTATTAATGTCAAATTCCCCTTTTCAGCAGGAAGTCGCTAAACGGCGAACTTTTGCTATCATTTCTCACCCTGATGCAGGGAAAACGACGATTACTGAAAAAGTATTGCTGTTTGGGCAGGCGATTCAGAAAGCCGGTACGGTGAAAGGTCGTGGTTCAAACCAGCACGCGAAATCTGACTGGATGGAAATGGAAAAACAGCGTGGTATTTCCATTACCACTTCTGTGATGCAGTTTCCTTATCAAGATTGCTTGGTTAACCTGCTGGATACGCCAGGGCATGAAGATTTCTCCGAAGATACTTATCGTACATTGACGGCGGTTGACTGTTGCTTGATGGTCATTGATGCCGCTAAAGGGGTTGAGGATAGGACACGTAAATTGATGGAAGTGACTCGTCTGCGCGATACCCCGATTCTAACATTCATGAACAAGCTTGACCGCGATATCCGTGATCCGATGGAGCTGATGGATGAAGTGGAAAATGAGTTGAATATCGCTTGTTCTCCTATTACCTGGCCAATTGGGTGCGGTAAGTCTTTTAAAGGGGTTTATCACCTCTATCTCGATGAAATTTACCTGTATCAGACCGGAAAAGGGCACACGATTCAGGAAGTCCGCGCAATTAAGGGGCTGAATAATCCTGAACTGGATGCTGCAATTGGTGAAGATCTGGCTGAACAATTGCGTCAGGAGCTGGAACTGGTGCAGGGGGCTTCTCATGAGTTTGATCATCAGGCATTTTTGCAAGGTGAACTAACACCGGTATTTTTCGGTACTGCACTGGGTAACTTCGGCGTTAATCACATGTTGGATGGTTTGGTTAAATGGGCGCCTGCGCCGATGCCGCGTCAGACAGATGTTCGCGAAGTCTCCGCTCAGGAAGATAAATTTACCGGGTTTATCTTTAAGATTCAGGCCAATATGGACCCTAAACACCGTGACCGCGTGGCTTTCTTGCGTGTAGTGTCAGGTAAATATGAAAAAGGCATGAAGCTGCATCAGGTAAGAATTAAGAAAGATGTGGTGATTGCTGATGCGCTGACATTTATGGCGGGTGATCGTTCTCATGTGGATCATGCCTATCCGGGCGATATTATCGGTTTGCATAACCACGGGACAATTCAGATTGGTGATACCTTTACTCAAGGGGAAGATCTGAAATTTACCGGTATTCCTAACTTTGCCCCGGAATTATTCCGTCGTATTCGCTTGCGTGATCCTCTGAAACAGAAACAGCTCCTGAAAGGATTGGTTCAATTATCGGAGGAAGGCGCTGTACAGGTATTTCGTCCACTGGCAAATAACGATTTGATTGTGGGAGCCGTTGGTATTCTCCAGTTTGATGTGGTTGTAGCCCGTTTAAAAAGTGAATACAACGTTGAAGCCTTATATGAGCCGGTGAACGTCTCAACGGCGCGTTGGGTTGAGTGTCATGATGCTAAGAAGCTGGAAGAGTTTAAGCGTAAGAGTGAGCAGAATCTGGCGCTCGATGGTGGTGATAATCTGACCTATATTGCCCCAACGATGGTTAACCTAAATTTGACCCGTGAACGTTATCCTGACATCAATTTCCGTAAAACACGGGAACATTAATATTTTTAAGGCTAACAACAAGTTAGCCTTTTTCTTTACAAAAATATATGTAACACAAGAATAATTTATAATTTAGTCGGGTAAGATCAGTCTTATTTTATAGCACTTTGCTTTATTTTCCTGTTACTATTTCCTCGGTCTTTGCTGTATCGATGTGCTTATTTCCCGATTTAGCCTCTCAGCTATTGGGAGCGATAACCTGTTTTTAATTCTAATGTAGATTGTGATTCTGCTTAGATTACGATTCTACTTAGATACATTGTGTAAAGATGCATTGTGTAAAAACACCTGTGTAAAAACACACTGCGTAAAAGCATACTGTGTAAAAACGGTTTGAATGGCTTTATAGATTCAGAAATCTAACCGGCAATTAAGGAAGGTATAGGATGAAGAATGTTAAATTGGCCCACTTGTTGGTGGCTATTGCCTTGGGTACCGCTGTCGTTAGCAATAGTGTACTGGCGGAGGAGTCTTTTAAAAATAAAGCGACACAAGCACTCGACAGTGCTGGTCAGAAAATCGATGATTCAATGAAAAACATCGATGGTTATATGGGGGATAGTGCGACCACAGCGAAGATTAAAAGTGAGTTGTTGGCAGCAAAAGGGATCAACAGTCGTGATATCTCAGTAAAAACAGAGAGGAGAGTTGTCTATATTTCTGGTTTTGTGAAAAGCGAGAAACAATCCAGAGAAATTATAGAGATTATCTCTAAAGTGAAAGGGGTCAAGTCGATTCAAAACGGTCTGACCATAAAAAAATAATATATTTTGTTATGAGTGGTTGTTTTCCATTCAGATAATTTTACGTTGTACTAAACCGAATAGTACTAAACCGAATAGTACTAAACCGAATAGTACTAAACCGAATAGCACTAACCAGATATGCGCCCTCACCAGGGGTACTTTTATCAAAATATTGGCTATGTAGCACCATAATATAATGACGGATAATAACTTTCCAAGTTATGCTCTCTATCCGTCATTTATTTTTTTGGGGGCTGTGTGGGGAAACGTATACCGATAACGTTGGGAAATATTGATCTGTTATCCTATAAATATGAGTCGTCTATTAAATCTGGAAAGGTTGCACTGGTTTGTGAAGGTGGAGGGCAACGCGGCATTTTTACTGCGGGTGTGCTGGATGAATTTATGCGTGTTGAATTCAACCCATTTGATCTACTGCTTGGCACTTCGGCAGGCGCTCAGAACCTTTCAGCTTATATTTGTGGGCAGCGTGGATATGCCCGGCGAGCGATCAGTCGCTATACAACTCATCCCGCCTTCTTTAACCCTTTGCGTTTTGTACGTGGTGGTCATTTAGTTGATTTAGATTGGTTTGTGCAGACTGTTTCGCAGGAACTGCCATTGGATATCCCGACAGCTTTACGCAAATTCGAGGCTGGATGTGAGTTTTATATGTGCGCATGTCGTGCAGATAATTTTGAACCTACCTATTTTCAGCCTGATGAGAATAACTGGCTGGAAGTGAGTAAGGCATCAAGCGCCATTCCTGGGTTTTATCGCAATGGTGTGACGATCAATGGTGTTGTTTATTATGATGGTGGTATCAGTGATGCTATCCCAGTAGAAGAGGCGTATCGGCGTGGTGCGGATACCATCGTGGTGATCCGTACGGTCCCTTCACAGCTCTATTACACGCCTGATTGGATGCAACGAATGGAACGTTGGTTGGGAGATAGTGGTCTGCAAAAGATGGTACGGATGCTACAACAACATGCGAAAAGCTACCACCGCACCCAGAAATTTATTGAAAATCCACCTGATGATGTGCAGATTTTTGAAATTTATCCGCCTGCACCATTAACTGCCAGTGCGTTAGGCAGCCGTTTGCCAGCACTTAGGCGGGATTATCACCTTGGGCGTCGTTGTGGTCGCTATTTCCTGGCGACAGTGGGTCAATTATTTGTTGGTAATAAGTTTAATCTTGGTGATTGCTCCTCATCCTATCGGGAGAGGCTTCCCACTTCAAAGGCCGTCGCTGGTGCATGACAAGCACGATCAGGCTCAATTTGGCATATCGGACACTGCCCGTAGCGTTTGTTTAATCGCATTATCGCCAACACGATGATGACTTGATTGTTTTCCATGTTGACGTTTAAATGTTGGAAACTTCGCCCGCAGCTTCGGATTAAATTTGGATTAAAGAAGTCATCGAATGCGGTATTCCGATTAATAATCGCCTGTTGCAGCGCGATAGAATCATATTCCTTATCCCTCTGCCGGGCATCGAGCCCGGCGATAGAAAAGTTGAAGGCATCAATACCATTTTTGACGAAAATTATGGAGATACTTATGTCGCATTGGGCGAGCATCTGTCTTGAGCGATAAAGTGAGTTGTTATTACCGCATCTTACGCCACAATGGCATGATATTGGTCAACACATCAGGGGGAGGGCAAGGATCATTCACCTTTGCCATTTTCCACAAACCGGTATGGCTTTTACGGGCCGCATTATTGGACATGAAGACTTGATATAACGAGCCTGTATCGCCGGCATGATTATGGGTATCAAGAAAACCTTTATTTCCCCATCGATTATAGAGGGAGATATTATCGCCTTCTCTGAGGTTTGCATTTGGTGGTGTGGTTTCACAATAAATAACCCATTCTAATGCCGCTTTTTTGCGGATATCTGAAGTGTAGACTTGATGTATTTCGGTTAATTGTTCATTTTGATCCACCACATCATAATATCGTAAATAACCGCCATCACAGTAATACAGGTTGTGAAGTAAAATAATATCATTATTGATTATTTCACTGCCGACAGATTTTCCTGTTGCTGACTCAATTCGCCAGGCGCCGCCATAAATAGCTAAAGAAGCGTCTACAGTTACCACGCCATATTTTGTTCCGGGTTTATTACCGTTGCCAAATACACTGAGATACCCCCCGCTCCAGTTCTTGTAGCTGTTTAATATTGTCACGGTATCGCCATATTTAAGTACATTATCCATATCCATCATTTCCTCGGAAAATATGTTATTGCCTTTCAAACAACTGATACTTACCCTGAAATGACTTTCCCTCCGATGATGTTATTAGTGCATAACTTCTGGTGTCATTTCAGGATTCGGTTATTGCCATCAACAGGTTATCTCGCCTTTTATCTGATCCCTTGTGGGCCTAAAATAGGGTTGAATTCCTGCACTGTTGAATATTCATAGCAATGGGAGATAGGAAAAGAAAAGATCAAAAAGTTAATTTTTATCAGATAGGGGATTATTTGGAGGATGAGTGAGTTTGGCTTATTATCATGTTACTTGAAAAGGTAAGCCATGTTTTTTCTGTTTTTAACCGTGTTCATATCAGCAAAAACGGTATCATTTTACCGATATATCTGCCGTGATATACAGAAAAAAGCGGCATAATACCGCTTTAATTTATTGATAAATGTCATCTCTACTGATGTTGCCAGCGTAGTGTATTTTGGCTTTTTTATTCAGGACTGTGACCAAATTAACACGACTATGCTGTCATCGTAATTATTATTGCCTCCATTGCTGGCACCGATAATGGCTGTTCCCGGTTTTTCGTCAAGGGTATTATAGGCGTAACGGAGTTTGCAGGGTTTACCGTCGCCTATCATTTCAATGCAGACTTTGCCGGTGCTTGATGAGTAATTTTTAAAGCCCAACACACTATTGACACCTTGGCTGATTAATGTATCGACTAACTGATCGTCAATAGACACTTTTATCGTTTGCTGGTGGGTAGTATTACCATAGGCTGACAGGCTGAGCTTTATATTGTGAGGTAACTGGAAACAGTGTTTACCGGTGTTATTGCTGCCACAGATTCCACCACAGTTTCTATACTCGCTACCTAATGAATCGATATCAACCGATACGGCGGCTTGAACTTTTTTGAAGGTGACTCCGTTCCAGTAAGCTTGAATAAAGGAGGGTTCACCATCGATAACATGCGATTTTGTATTGTATTGGATGTAATAACTATCTTTGAAAAAGTAAATAATAGAGCCGGCACTATTCTTCCATAAAATAACAGCATCGAGGTTTTCACTAAATCCTGCATATTTCCCAATAGTGCCCCATCGGTCTGAAATGGTTTTCTTATTAATCGTGTGTGAACTGACGGTGTAATCGATGCAATCTCTGCCTTTGAAGAAACAGACAACATCTTGTTTTGTATCCACCCATTCTGTGGCTGCGTCGATACCATTTTCAAATCCGGTACCTTTCAATCCCGGCCATCCCTCAATAATGGGTTTTGGCCCATCAATCACCAAGGCTTTGGTGATATCGAATTTAAGGTATTGGGAGCCTTTAAAAAAATACAAAAAACCATTTAAATTAATCACATCATCAATATGTCTTTGAAATTCGATAGGAAGATCAGACCAATCGTTATTTATAGGCCGGGGATAACCGATGTCTGCCTCATACGATTTCTGATGGTGTCTAATATTTTCTGAACCAAGAAAAAGATAACTTGATGTATTCATTTATATATATCTTTTTTGGTGATTGGGGTTTAATATTTCGTTTGAATTTTTTTACCACTGAAATAGGGTGAGAATAATATTAAGATACACCGATTTAACTCTATAATATTGATCATCTGTCTGGTGAATAGGGGGATTCATATTATTTAAATTAATTCTGATGATAGGTTATAAGCAACACTATATATTAATAACTCATTAATGGATTTAATATTATTGGATTTTATGTGGCTTACTTTATTTAAGAATTAAAGATGAACTTATCTAAGGTATAAAATACAAGATTAATGTGTAATTATATTTTTTATAGGAGATATTTTAGTCATGAAATTAGAACAACATGAAAGCTCAATCTCAATTGAAGATTTCTCTAATTCTACTGCGGTTCCAATAACGGTATGGGAACCAAATTTATATCCAGAAGGTCGATGGATAGATGCGACAACACAGCGAGCAGGCGTGTTGTTTAAGGACTCAGGCTATGGGACTAGCGCTTGGGATATTGTTAGTGTTGGGGGAAGGAAAGCTTTTAAGGCACAAACTTTGTCTAAATTTGGCAATATTGGCAGTCACTGTCTCGGGATTGCAACAGATACACCGATTGATGCCAGACATTGCTATTGTGAGCTTGACCTGTTTTGTAATCCATATCCTGACATTTCAGTGTGTGTGCTATCCAACAAAACGAGTGCAAGCGGTACATATCAAAATATTGGTTACGGCTATATGGCGATTCATTTGACTGGGGGGTATAAAGGTAAGCCTCAATGGATGCCACCAAATATTTCGTTAGGGACTTCGATTGACACGGCGACGCCTTATGTCATGGTTTGGAATCTTCAGGCTAATTTGATTCAGTCAGTCAATTTTGTTGGTAAACAAACAGATGGTATTTATAAAGGGCAACCGACGTTAGGTAATACTCGTTCTGGTGTTGCTCTGAGTTATGAATGGCCAAAAAATTCTTGGTCACGTTGGCGTATTGGCTTGCTTGCGGCAAATAACGGAACATTAATCATTGAGTGGTATAATGTTGTGGCAGATAAATGGAAGGTAGAGCTTTGCCAATATAATATGAACACGCTGATGACGGGAAATCTTGCGTCTGGTCAGATAGGGATTATTCTTGGTATGTCTTCTCAGGCTACCACAGTAGATCAACAAAATTCGCTTTACCGAACACCGTTTGATCGAGCGATATTTTTTCAAGATTTTTAATATGGAATATTGAATCTGGTTATTTAACCATCTTGTATGATATATACCAAGGGGCTTCCTTATTAGCCCCTGATTGTTGTAATATCGAAAGTGATTTTTATTATAATCTTATTGACGTTGCCAAATGTGGCGTACAAAAAAAGCGGCATAATACCGCTTTAATTTACTGATGGTTTTTATTTTCGTTTATGGTGAAATTTACCAAAGTATTTTTAATTTACACCAGAGGCCAATTTAATATTACCACGCAATCATTGTAATTATTATTGGTACCATTTTCAGCACCGATAATGACTGTTCCCGGTTTTCCATCGAGGGTGTTATCGAAATAACGTAGTTTGCTAGGTTTGCCATCTCCTTCAATTTCAATACAAACTTTTCCTGTACCTGATGTATAGGTTTTGGTCGCCATCGGATTATTTGTTCCTTTGCCGGTTAATGTGTCTACCAGAAGGTCGTCAATATAGACTTTTACCGTTTGCTGAATGTTCGTATTATTGTAAGCTGTCAGGCCAAATCGAATACTTTGAGGCAATTGGAAACAGTGTTTACCGGTGTCGCTAGTACCACATTCTCCACCGCAATTTGAGGGTTTGGTAGGCGGACAAGGATCATTGACTTTTTCCATTTTCCACTGGTCTACCTTATGTACTTTACGAGCGCTATTACCAGAAAGAGATACACCATATAACGTGTTTGGTTTGTTGGCATTACCATAACTATTAAGGAAACCTTTATTTCCCCATCGATTATGTAGGCTGATAATTGCTCCTTCTATGATATTTCCCTTTATAGAATAAGGTGTCTCGCAATAAATAATCCACTCTAATGTTTTTGGAGAATATGTATTTATATCAGATGTGACTATCGGATGTATTTCGCCACTTGGTACCGGTTGATTTGGGCCATCATAATATCCCAAATAACCACCATCGCAGAAAGCCAGATTATGAAGCAAAATAATATCATCATTAATTATTTCGCTGCCGATAGCTTTTCCCGTTCCTGATTGTATTCGCCATATTACCCCTAGATCAGAAAAGGAAGGAGCTACAGTTAATACGTTATGTTTTGCTCCCGGGATGTCGTTACTTCCATGTGTACTGAGATATCCTCCTTGCCAGTTATTGTAACCATTTAATATTCTTACTGTATCGCCATATTTAAGTATATCCGCCATAATTTATCCTTAATGTTTGTGGTTTATTTTTAACAATGAGTATGACACTGAAATTACCCTGGCTTAATTATTCTGTTTCATAATTTTATGGGTTATTTCAGAATAGGTTATTAAAATCAGCGAAATGCTCAACTTTTTTGTAATCCTAAAAAATGATTAACGCTTGATTTGGATTAATTATGAATATTAATGGTTGTTGAAGAAAGGCAGAGGATTTGTTTCTTGCTTCTGACAATGAATATATCACTAAAATTACTTTCATTTAATTTACTATATTTCTATATTGAATTGTGGAAAAATAGCATTATACCGCTTGATTTAATAACGATAGAAAAATAAAAATTTAATTTTTATTGACACGAAGGATACAACTCTAATAAATTGATACTTTGATATAAATAACATTTATACCTAATAGATCATCTGGATGGAACTCAGTCCAATTTTTGCGATCTGAACATCCAAGATTAACGGAAATATAAATAATCGATATTTTGATAAAGGGATTATCATTATGCGAATGCAAGTTAAAAACTCATTTAAATGAATGTCTTTCATAAAGTAATTGTTGTAAATATAATGTTTTCTCTTTTTTTCTTTTCTGGTATTTGATTCTTTAGGCTCTTCTATTAATGCATTCGGTAAAGATTTGCCTGAGGAAATCTGAGACAATGTTTTTTGTAACTTGGTTGTGGGTCTTCCAGAGATACTATGAGTGGTAATGACTAACTAATAAGACAGAGAAACAGATTGTGGCAAACAAAGAAAAACGGCCTCACCATGACGGATTATTCAAATATTTTTTAACGCAGCCTGAAACGGCCAGGGAGTTTTTATCCCTTTATCTGCCCGGAGAGGTCCAGTCGTTGTGTGATTTAGCCACATTGAAACTGGAACCCGGCAGTTTTGTGGACCAGAATTTACGTCAACTGCACAGTGATGTGCTGTACTCGGTTGAAACGGCTCGGGGACAAGGCTATATCTATTGTCTGATTGAGCATCAGTCCACCCCTGACCCGTTGATGGCCTGGCGGCTGATGTATTATGCCATGTCAGCCATGGCGGCTCACCTGAAAAAAGGCCATACTGAACTCCCTTTGGTGGTGCCTTTGCTGTTTTATCATGGTGAGGTTCGGCCGTATCCTTACTCAAACCGGTGGCTGGATTGTTTTACACTCCCTGAACAGGCTGCTCGCTTATACCACCAGGCGTTTCCGTTGGTGGACGTCAGTGTGCTCAGCGATGAAGAAATCCTGACACATAAAGGGGTTGCCCTGATGGAGCTGGTGCAAAAACACATCCGCTGCCGGGATATGCAGGAATGGCTCCTCCAATTGGTGGAACTCTTGAATGCGGGGTATAATACAACTGAGCAGCGCAATGTGGTGTTACTCTATATTTTACTGAATGGACATACGTTGGATCTCTCACAATTTGTCCATCAACTGATTGAACAATCTCCGGAGCATGAAACGATGTTGATGACTATTGCAGAACAGCTTGAACAAAAAGGGCGCGAGCAAGGTATCAAGCAAGGTATCAAGCAAGGCATTGAGCAAGGCCGAGAGAAAGGCCGAGAAGAAGGTCGAGAAGAAGGCCGAGAAGAAGGTAAAGTGGAAACGGCTCGTGCCTTATTACGGCATGGCGTGAGTTTGGACATTATTGTCACCAGTACCGGACTGAGCCGGGATAAAATTGAAATGTTAAAGCATTAAATTAATCTTCTCTTTCACAGTAAAATGCCGATATTCAAGATCGGCATTTTTGTTCTTATTTATAGGGAGCGAAATGACGCCTTATTAAACATAAAATTATCCATCAGCACCTTCTATTATTACTGACATATACCCTATGGATTTCAAGATGCTTCGCGGCGACAAGGGAGCGAATCCCCGGGAGCATAGATAACGATGTGACCGGGGTGAGAGAGTGCAGCCAACAAAGAGGCAACTTGAAAGATAACGGGTATATATCCATAAAAGCCGACAGGTCAGTGATTGGTTGGCCCGTCATCCTAAATTTAACCTATTGTTTTTACCTGTTTATTCTCCCCGGCTGAATAAAATTGAGCGTCTGTGGCAATCCTTGCATGAAACGGTGACACGAAATCATGGCTGTCAGTATATGTGGCAGTTACTTGAGAAAGTGAAAACGTTTTTAAATTCATCCCCCTACATGAATAGCAGAGAATAAAAAGAGTGGGTGTCCATATAAGTTATTTATGATTGTTTTTTATCACCAAACCGAATTGGTTGTGTCAAAATAGAATTTAGTTTTTACATCAAAACTGTTAAATTCCAAACTTTCGGGATATAGTGGTGGTCGTAGTGTCAACTTTGACCATAACACCTTTATTGAGACAAAGTTCATTTTGATTTCCAATAAATCATAAGGCAACAACACGGTGAAAACAGGGCTAAAACAACGCTTTCATATGCTAATAGGATTAGCAGCAATACTGATCATAATCCAATTATTTGATACTTTAACCGGTGGCGCACTAAGTCATTTCGGCATCATTCCCCGATACGCTCAAGGGTTAATTGGTATTCCATTATCTCCATTCTTACATGGTAACTGGGGGCATTTGTTCAGCAATCTCCCCGCATTATTAGTATTGAGTGCGTTATTGATGGCCCACTCCATTCGTTATTATGTGATAGCCAGCTTGTTTATTATCTTTGTGGGCGGAACATTAGTTTGGTTATTTGGACGTTCGGCTATTCATATTGGTGCCAGCGGATGGATTTTTGGCTTATGGGGATTGCTGTTGGCTAACGCTTTTTTCCTGAGAAGAGTAAAAGATTTCTTCTTTGCGATTCTCGTGTTTGTATATTATGGTGGGATTGTGTTTGGCTTGTTACCGTGGCAAACGAATATTTCAACGGAAGGCCATATTTTTGGCGCAATATCTGGGCTGGTTTTCTCTTGGTTATCGAAGCGATGGGTAATAACGCGTCATTAGTTTTATACCCGTCATCTTTCAAGTTGCTTCTTTGTTGGCTGCACTCACTCACCCCGGTCACATAGTTATCTATGCTCCCGGGGATTCGCTCCCTTGCCGTCGCGATGCATCTTGAAATCCATAGGGTATATGGTATTGGGGATAAGTAGATTATCCCCATTTCAGATATTCATTAATTTCGGGCGGTTATATCCATTTCAACGCGGCATCATCTATAGGCTGTCCCAAAACTTGTTTATCTTTTTTGTAATCATGTGGAATCTGCCAGTTTGGACTATATCCCTGACGAGGAAGCGAGTCGTTTGCACGTTTTACGTAACCAGATCGCAAAGCGCCAAAAATATGTTCATCCTCCTGCATCTCACCCGGCTGAGCATGTGGTGTTACAACGGTAGCATCGCGACGCTTCATTTCGTTCAATAAGCGGCAGATATAATCCGCGGATAGATCAACTTTCAACGTCCAGGCGTTATTGATATAACCAAACAGACAGGCAAAATTAGGAATATTCTGTATCAACGTTCCCTTATAAAGCATGCGATCATGACTTTGTTGCTTTTGTCCATCAATAGAGAGTTCAATTCCACCAAGAAAATGTAATTTCAGTCCAGTGGCGGTAACAATAATATCTGCGGGTAATTCCTCGCCTGATTTTAATAAGATACTGTTTTCAGTTATACGGACAATATGGTCAGTCACAATAGAGGCTTTACCTTCTTTTAGTACCTTAAATAGGTTATTGCTGGGAATAAGACAGAGCCGTTCATCCCACGGCATATATTTTGGCGTCAAGTGCTTCATGTCAAAATCTGGGCCGACACGCTTGCGAGCCGACGCCAGTAAAAACGATTTCAATAATGTAGGTAAATGTCGACTTATTTTATAAATTAAGCGAAATAGAAAAATATTGCGCTTTCTGCTCAATGTGTAAATCCAGCGCTGTGGAATAATGCCTTTGCAGAACTCTGCTATTTTATCCCTGCCAGGCATTGAAAGAATATAACTCGGGGAGCGCTGTAGCATCGTGATATGTTTAGTATCATGTGCCATTGCTGGTATTAAAGTCACTGCTGTTGCACCACTACCAATGACTACAACTTGCTTTCCTTTGTAATCCAACCCTTCAGGCCAGAGTTGAGGGTGAATTACCGGGCCTTTGAAATCTTCAATGCCGGGGAATTTAGGTAAATAAGGTTCATCATAGTTGTAATAACCGGTTGCAGCGATGAGAAAGCGACAGGTAAATTGCCGAGTTTCCCCACTTATTTCGTCAAGCGCGGTAACGGTCCACTGGCGAGTTGCATTTGACCAATCAGTATGCGTGATTTTTAGCCCAAACTCTATTTTCTTATCAATGTCATACTCCTTTGCCGTTGCATGGATATAACTTTGAATTGAAGGCCCATCTGCAAAAACACTGGTATCTGTCCAAGGGCGGAATGTATAGCCATAGCTCATCATATCTGAATCTGAGCGAATGCCTGGATAGCGAAATAAATCCCAAGTACCGCCTATCGTTTGGCGACGTTCTAAGATAATAAACTTCTTATCAGGGCATTTCCTTGTTAAATGACATGCTGTACCAATGCCTGCAATACCCGCGCCAATAATCAAAACATCATAATAGTTATTCACTGTATCTCTCCTACAAGGTCATTTTTTGATGAGTTGAAACTCACCTAGCTAAAGCAATGTGATTCTTGTCGTCATTGACAGTAGCATATCAATATGAAATTGCTTTAGTCTTACGTTGCTCATTACAAACGTTTAACGTGTCAATATTCCCTACCACCACAATTAAATAATTAGCCTGAGAATATTTTCACCCTTTAATATGAATATTGGGAACCGTGTTTAAGTCGTTATAGACGAAACAAATACAACCAAAAGTTTGCTCAAGCATTTCTGTCTGCTCGTGAGTTAATATTGCATGATGAAAGGATTTCGAAGTGAACCTGACAGAACTTAGCGGAGATCAGATGCATTTTATTGATTGAATATCTTCTCAAAGTTTAGATCCTAGTCATTCATGGGGAGATTTTTCGGTTAATTCGATAAAATAATCCAGAGAACAGGATATTCTCTGAATTATTTTAAAAATGTGAAGTTGTTCAAGGTATCTTAACCGAACAGCATTACCTCTCAGGGATGTGATATTTTACTTTTGTTTGTGGTGTGATTTTTAAGGCATGTATAACTCACACCAGCGGCCAGTTTAATATGACAACGCAATCATTGTAATTATTCTTGGTACCGTTTTCAGCACCGATAGTGGCTGTCCCGGGTTTTTCATCAAGGGTATTATAGGCATAACGGAGCTTGCAGGGTTTGCCATCCCCGATAATCTCAATACAGATTTTTCCTGTTCCTGATGTATAGGCTTTAGTATCGATTCCTTTGCCAGTGAATGTATCTACCAGAAGATCGTCAATATAGACTTTTACTGTTTGTTGATGGATAGTTGTATTCGTATAAGCTATCAGACCAAATCGAATACTTTGAGGTAATTGGAAACAATATTTACCGCCGTCACTAGTACCGCATTCTCCGGCACAATTGGAAGGTTTGGTAACCGGGAGACAAGGATCTTTAACTAGTGTCATTTTCCACAGGCCGGTATAGGGTTTACGAAGGTTATTAGCAGCAGTGTATACATGGCATACTGTGTTAGGGACTCCAACCCAACCATTAGTATCAAGAAAGCCTCGGGTTCCCCAACGGTTATATAGCGTAATACTTTCATCTTCTTTGATTTTCCCATCAATCGATGGCATGTCAGAATAAATAATCCACTCTAATGTTTCTGGGCGGATGTTTTTATCTGAGGTGTGTATCGGGTATATTTCGCCTTCTGGAACCTGTTGACTTGATGATGCATAATGGCCTAAATAGCCGCCATCACATTGATAAAGATTGTGGAGTAAAATGGTATCGTTGTTAATAACTTCACTGCCGATAGGTTTTCCCGTTCCTGATTCAATTCGCCAGAATGTTCCGGCTTGAGTAGTGGTTATCACAGTATGTTTTCCATCTGGGATACCACTCGTTCCATATACACTGAGATATCCACCATCCCAGTTTCTGAAACTATTTAATATTTTTACGGTATCGCCATATTTAAGTATATTCGCCATAATTTCTCCAGAAAGTCAGTTATTTATTTCTAACTGTTGATAGATTATTTAATCTACGATGCCTATTGTGGCATGAGGCAATAAAGCGGCATTATACCGCTTCGATTTATTGATAAATCTTTTATTCACACCAGTGGCCAATTCAATACCACCACACTGTCGTTGTAATTATTATTGGTACCATTTTCAGCACCGATAATCATGGAGCCAGGTTTTCCTTCAAGGGTGTTATAGGAATAACGGAGTTTACAGGGTTTGCCATCCCCGATAATCTCAATACAGATTTTGCCTGTACCTGATGTATAGGTTTTAACCCCAACGACATTGTCTGTTCCTGTTTTGGTTAATGTATCTACCAGAAGGTCGTCGATATACACTTTGATTATTTGCTGGTGAATATTCGTATTCACATAAGCGGTCAGACCAAATCGAATACTTTGAGGTAACTGGAAGCAATATTTACCGGTGTCATTGGTTCCACATTCCCCGCCACAATTGGATGGCTTATTTGGCGCACAAGGATCATTCACTTTTTCCATTCGCCACAGGCCCGTGCCGGGCAGACGTGTAGTCGTTTTAGAGGAAAATACCTGGTATTTCGTATTTGGAAAGGTAGCATCACCGTGGGTATCAAGGAATCCCCTTTGATTATACCGATTAAAGAGAGCGAAAATACCTTCTTCGGTGATTCTTCCATCGCGAGAAATGTTTTGTTGATTAATATACCATAACATCGTTGTTTTGGGATAGAGATTGATATCTGATGTATTAACCTGATAAAGTTCAGGTGGTGCTGTATCACCCGCTTCACCATAGCAAGTTAAATAACCACCATCACATTTATAAAGGTTATGAAGCAAGATAATATCATTATTAATTATCTCACTGCCTACAGATTTTCCTATGCCTGATTCTATTCTCCATATTCCTCCTAGATTAGAAAAAGCGGGTTCGATAGTGAGTACGCCATATTTTGCGCCAGCTCTTTTGTCTTCTCCATATACACTGAGATATCCCCCCTCCCAGTTTTTGTAGCTATTCAACATTTTTACGGTATCGCCATACCTAATTATATTATCCATTAATTTCTCCAGAAAGTTGGTTATGTGTTTTTGATCGTTGATATATCCCTTGAAATTGTTCTGAACTCATCTATTACCGCTCAATAATCTTTTAAATTGAGCCATTGTGATAAGTCGGAGGCTGCACTTTTTGTGATTCTTAGTCGGGATAGCAGTAGCGATAAACGTCTGCCGATTGAGTATCAACCCTAATGATTATTCGGTAAAGGCAATGCTTTTGTTACTTACTTCTAACAATGAATTGGGCTGCTGAAATTGTTGTTGCTTGATTATTCTACTTTACCGCCATCAGCTTCATCTCAAGCCTGATTACGCCGTGCATTCACTGGATGATACACGGTGCTTTTTTTTGCTCTGTATGTGATGTAAATTGCTTACTGTGTCGATGAAATTTAAGCCAACAAAAATTGGGATTCATAATGTCGAAGTTAATTGGAAATAATCAGGTAGTTGGAACTAATAATATAGTTGTTATTGCGATGGTTGTCGCATTAGTTCAATTTATTAATGCATTAGAGTACATGATGGTCACTCCGCTTTTTGTTTATATGTCGAAAGATTTTCACATGCCGATTACGATGGCGGGAGTTATTGCGGGTGTTTATGTTTTCTCCTCCGTATTTTCTGGCCTGGCATCCTTTTTCTTTATTGATCGCTTTAATAAAAGAAAGGTTCTCATTTTAAACACCCTGTTTCTCGGTTTGATTACGTTCCTGACGATTTTCTCTTCGGAACCATACCAACTTATTCTGCTACGTATCATTGCCGGTCTGTTTGGTGGTGTGACATTGGGGGTAGGTATTGGGATCTTACTTAATAATTCCCCGGAAAGTATGCGGGGGAGGGTGCTGGGCATTGCGTTTTCATCTTTTTCATTCGTTAGCATTTTAGGTATACCGTTATGTTTATATTTAGCCGAAAGCTTTAACTGGAAAGTCTCTTTTTTACTCATCGTTATTTTATGCGTAGTGAGTGTGCCTCTGATCCTCTTCTTTATTCCAGGCGCAGAGAAAGTAAAAAATAGTCGGAATAAAATTGTGCTGACCAAAAAAATAACATTAGCTGGAATGGCAAGTGGTGTCAGTAATTTTAGTCCCTTCATGCTTATTCCGATACTTGCTCCGCTATTAATGAATGTATTTTATATCCCGGAAAATCAGGTTTCACTGGTATTCTTTTGCGGTGGTATCGCGTCTTGGTTGGGAACTTATTTAACCGGGAAACTTTGCGATAGATATCCGCCTCAGAGAATTACCATCGCTGCGGCGACGTTATTTATTGTCAATATCTTTCTGGGATTGACGGGAAAAGTCGATGGATACGTTTTCTTCTCACTTTTTATGTTCGCGACTTATGTACAGGTGATGGCTGCAAACGTGCTCGCTTCCTATGCCTCGACGCCTGAAAATCGTGCGGGTTTTGGTGCCCTCCAGATGGCATTTTCCAATTTAGGCGCCGGCGTAGTGTTCTTCTTCTCCTCCATTTTTTTAGACGGTAAGGAGATTATTGCTGAGAATGTTCGGCCTATTTTCATACTGACTATGGTTAGCGCCCTGATATTACCGATATATGTAATGAAATTAGCTCAGGTGATGAAAAGAGGGGCGAAAAATTTAATGAATAATGCTTAGCGTAGCAATTAAGAGAAAATAACGATAGATATGTGATCTAGCCTTAATGGTAAAATAAAGATTTTGCGCTATATTTGAATTTAAGGCTAATCATTGATATAAGAAGACAGGCGTGATTAGTAAGAGTTAAATGTTGTTTGAAGTGTAATGTCACTGGAGGAAATTAATATTACAAGAATAAATTTGGTCAATGCTGGATTATAGTGTGCGAAAGGATGAAGTTATTATATACCGGTCATCTTTCAAGTTGCCTCTTTGTTGGCTGCACTCACTCACCCCGGTCACATCGTTATCTATGCTCCCGGGGGTTCGCTCCCTTGCCGCCGCGATGCATCTTGAAATCCATAGGGTATAAATCCTATCATAATTATTATTGAAATTACTAATTGACATAGGTGAATAAAATGGAAAGAAAATCAAATAACACTCAGAATAAACCAGCCGTTAATATTATCGCGGGAGTAACAAATATTAAATCCATTTATAATAAAACGCCTTGTAAAATTGTGGTCGAACATGGATATGTTGTCCGAAGAAATTTTTCTGTGGATAAAATGTCTGAATGGCATGGCGATTTATGGGCACCTTGGATAAGTGATAAATATGAACCTAATAAAGCCATTCATATCTATACTGAAAGGGGGTTGAGATCTGAATTCAGATTTAATATTTGGATATTTCAGGATTATTGGAATCCACCGAATAAAAATGCGGTTAAATATTCCATAAATAAGGAATTTACTTACGATGATGCATTAGAAATTTCAGGTAATAATCGAGGTGGAGGAAATAAGATACTGACATTGAATTTTAATGATAATAATATTGATCTGGAAATGATATAGCGTTATGTGATATTGAATATATCGGATAACGTGCTGTACCAATAGACATTCGTTGAAATGAAAGCATTTCTCCGCGTGTTGTTCAGTATTTTTGATTGCCTTGTCGATAGTTTAGATTGTTGACTATTAGGCCGGTTTTTATTTGAACTGATAATTAAGTTATTGAAATGCTGATACGCGTAGAAATCGTTTATTTCTCTAATACCTATCTCATTAAACTATTTCGTTCACCGTTTATTGTAATAAAGAACAAATCTGCTTAATGAAGTGAGATAGGTTAATACGCAGGTTGATGAGTATATACCCAATGGATTTCAAGATGGATCGCGGCGGCAAGGGAGCGAACCCCCGGGAGCATAGATAACTATGTGACCGGGGTGAGTGAGTGCAGCCAACAAAGAGGCAACTTGAAAGATAACGGGTATAAACATATTCGCGCTCAATTAATGGTGATCATCCGCAAGATGATTCAGGAGCGCGGTTTAAGTCAGGTAAAAGCGGCGGAGCTTTTGGGAACGACTCAAGCGAGAATTAGCGAGATCATTAATGGAAAGCTGGAAAATCACACTATTGATAAATTATTCAACATGCTAAATCGGCTCGGTTGGAATTTCGAATTTAGTTATCACGAAGGTATGGTGACTGTCGCTGTAGATAAAATAATAAAAGTCGCATGAATATCATAAATATCCGCTAAGAATTTTTATTAATAAGCGAATTATTTGTTATAAAATTAATATCTAAACTATTCTGGTGGAGAATAGTTTTAAGTCATTGTTTTTATATTTGATGCCTTTTAATAACGTTGTTGGAATATATTTCTTGATTATATTTAATATAACCAAAAGTTATATTCTGTAGGGGAATCAGGCATACATTAAATTGTCACATAGCCAGCCGGTGATTAATTTTGGTCGATCGCCGGTTTTAAACGGTCTGACATACTGAGGGTAAGAGTACGTGTTTGGAATATGTCTCGTCATCACTCTGTGCCAACAATAGAGTTAATTGGGTGCATAAGCTTGTTTGGGTAATGGATGATGAAAGTTTTCAGGTTTCTCTATGTTGATCTTTGCCCTTCCTATTCTATTGTCATTCTATGAAAACATAACCTAACGGTTAATCCATAACATCATGGTTTTCAACCTTTTTTAAATGCAGCGATTATTGCTGATCCTTTATTTGATTCTCTAATTATTCAGAAAAAATGAATTTGTATAGTAACATGATAAAGAGTTTTGGTATTATAAGTTATTGTAAATGTAACACCGATATATTATTGGTCTTTACGTAAAACGGTTAATATTTTTCGTAAATGCTGACAAAAACTGTCACTAGTTTATGAATAATGCTTGTTAGGGGTAATCGTGTTTTTCCGTGAATAGCAATAATATATGCCCTATAGATTTCAAGATGTATCGCGACGGCAAGGAAGTGAATCCCCGGGAGCATAGGTAACTATGTGACCGAGGTGAGCGAGTGCCGCCAACAAAGAGGCAACTTGAAAGATGACGGGTATAAATAACGATAGGAATAGTTCAGATGAAATATGCCTTTATTACCGGCGCGACAGGAGATATTGGTTTCGCAATTACAGAAAGATTATCTGAGGATGGCTTTGAACCAATATTATTATCGCGTACTCCTGAGCGTCTTGATAGCGCAATTGGCAAGTTACGCAATAAATATGGTAGTCAATTTGCAAAGAAAATAGTTTGTGATGTCTCTAATCATGAAGATGTTAAAAAAGCGTTTGACCAACTAGAGCTTGAAGATAATAAGCTGACGGTACTTGTGAATTGCGCTGGTATTGCTGGTGGCGGTATTACTGCTGAAATAAGCCCACGAACCTGGCAAAATGTCATAAACGTTAATTTAAATGGCACTTATTTTGTTATACATGAAGTTTTGAAAAGAAAATTAATGTTGTCTGGCGGCAGAATTATCAATATTGCCTCCACCGGCGGGAAACAAGGTGTTATTCATGGTACGCCTTATTCTGCTTCTAAGCATGGTGTTGTTGGCCTGACTAAATCCTTGGGGCTTGAATTAGCACGTAATGGTTCAGGTGTTACGGTTAACGCAGTTTGTCCCGGGTTTGTTGAGAGTGAAATGGCGGAGCGTGTCAGAGAACATTACGCCAAAATTTGGGGCACGGATGTAGCAGAGGCGAAAAGAAGAGTAGAAGAGCGTGTTCCTATTGGAAGATATGTTGAACCTAATGAAGTCGCTGAAATGGTTGCTTATCTTGCATCTCCTCTCGCCGGGGCTGTAACCGCTCAAGCACTTAATGTGTGTGGTGGATTAGGTAATTACTAATCATGGACGATATTTCTTTATCCTCTGATTTTTCTGATCTTTGGATTATAAAAATCGACGATATTGATTTAGCTTCTATTGAACAGTTAATTCACCGTTCTGATAGAGTTCGCCATAACCAAATTTGTTTAGCGGATAGAAGAAAAAGATTCATATTTAGACGGGCTGCGTTACGTTATGTTTTAAATCAATATTTATCTGATTATGAAATCATAACGAATGATAATGGTAAACCTTATATATCCACGGAGCAAGACTTCAAATATTATTTTTCTCTGAGTGCATCAGGAAACTATTGTGCCATCGGTTTTAGCTCAAGGGAAATAGGTGTTGATATTGAAGTCACTCCTTCTAAGATAAAACTTTCTGAAATTATTGAACGTTTTATTAAGGATAAGGAGTTGGAATATATGAAAGGTGTAATGTTAAAACAACTATCAGGAGTGAGTCCCGGATTTAAAAATTATTATCACTTAATGTCATTGTATTATTGGGTTAGACTTGAAGCATATATTAAATTATTTGCTTCGACTTTACATGAGAAATTATTGGCTAATAACTCTGATTCTGTTAAAGATATGCAAGAATTAGAGGCGAGCACATTATTGATTCATCATCAGCAATTTGTTTGTGCCTTATCTCAAAAGAAGGTAATTTCTACACCAAATATCAAGAAAATAAACTATTCCGAAATTATAAGGAACAAAGATGAGTAATATTATTGACTTAAGTGTTCCTATAGATTGTGATTTTTGGGAACCTGAAAAAGTAACTAGGGGAGTCGTTGATCATAAAGAGGGCGCTAATAAACTAGGTGAAAGTTATTTATATTTTCATACCAATTCATGGTGGAAAAGAGCCTTTGTAAAACTATTTAAACGTAAAAAATGGATCATTGATCACAATGATTTTCCTGATGGTATGGGATTATCACTGATGTATTACCAATTGACCACACATACCGGAACGCATATTGATGCTCCCTATCACTATGGGTGGCATAAAGGACAAGATCAGCCAGCAACAATTACTGATATTCCTTTGGATTGGTTTTATAGCCACGGTGTATTACTTGATTTTAGTCATGATAATCAGTCAATTGATAAACAGGCGGTAGAAAACCAATTAAAGAAGATTAATTATAAAATAAACGAAAATGATATTGTCCTGATCAATACCGGAGCTGATAAATTCATGGGGGCAAAATCCTATTTTACTCACTATAGAGCAATTGAAAGCAGTGCTGTTCAATGGTTAGTAGAGCAAGGGGTAAAGATTATTGGGACAGATGCATTTAGCTTTGATCGGCCATTCATAGAGATGATTAACGATTATAAAAAAACTGGGAATAAAGATTGCTTATGGCCGTCTCATTTTATCGGGCGGGATCACCCTTATTTACAGATAGAACGGCTTTGTAATTTAACCAGCATTCCTAAACCTTATGGATTTAAAGTGAGCTGTTTTCCAATAAAATTAGAGAAAGCAGATGCTTCATGGAGTCGAGTGGTCGCAATATTATAATAATAGGTAATTACTGGGTAAGACGGGAAGAATATGAGCAGAAAAGAGATTTAATAGAAAATCTAATGACCAATATGCTTGAGCATGCCTTAGATCTTTAAAAGAAGGGGCTTAAGGTATAAGTTGTGCATTGCATGATTTAAATCCACAAAGATAAAGCTCAGTGTAAATTAATGACTAGAGGCAGAGTAGATACGCCGTTTGATCGGAAATTCCAATGATCAAGGCGATATATAAGATATAAGTTAGAAAAGGATATATTATCTTTGCTATGTTGTTTAGCCATGTTGTTTGGCTATGTTGTACTGTGAGTGGGTATATCGGCTCTATGATAATAAATTTGTCATCTCCTTTCTGGATGATTTTTAAGAATAAATTGAAATATACCCTATGGATTTCAAGATGGATCGCGGCGGCAAGGGAGTGAATCCCCGGGAGCATAGCAAACTATGTGACCGGGGTGAGCGAGTGCAGCCAACAAAGAAGCAACTTGAAAGATAACGGGTATATTAATAAAAAGCTTCATTATTCTATCCATATGCAGAGTGAAAGGATTGGTTTAGACTGGAGTATTCATACTATTCTTGCAGTTTAAATAGATGAAAGAACAGTGAAATAACCAAATGAGTATTTAAATAGAGTTATGGTTTGGTGCTTATTTTCAAGAACTTTGGTTAGGAGATAAAAATCAAATATATATGACAAATGTGATTTTATAGATAAAGTAGTTTAATATCACTACTTGCAGATAACGATTTTCTTAAATGAAAATGGGTAACTTTTATATTAATAAAACTTGCCTGAGTAAATGTTTATTCTATTTCTATCGAGATAATTATTGTGATAATAAATAACAGAAATGAATCTCAACCACGTAGAGTTGTGGTGACAGGGCTAGGTGTTGTTGCACCGACAGGTGTAGGCGTTAATGAATTTTGGAACAATATTCATAACGGGAAATCGGGAGTGAGTAAATATGAGTGGGGAAGAGAAAGATTTGGCTTTAAAAGCGGAGCAATAGGACAAGTTTACGGCAGTGATGGCAATAACAAAGAGTTTGTTCTGAAAAGTGAGCGTAAATATCTCCAGTTTGCGCTAGATGCCTCTGAGATGGCGATGCAAGATGCAAATTTAAGACCCTCAGACATTGATGGTCGGCGTTTTGGTGTTGCGATAGCAACAGCGATTGCCGATGCTGCGGGAATGGAAGAGTGTTTACTCAGGATCACCAAAGGGGGCAAAGAGAATATTCACCCTGATTTAATTAAATCAGAAGATTATGACAGCTTTGATTTCAGCTCTGCCGCAACCTCTGTTGCGAAAAAATATGGTGCATCTATGTCCGTCAGTAACATATCAACCGGGTGTGCGGCAGGGCTTGATGCATTAGGCATTGCGATGGAGCATATCCGTTATGGCAGAGCGGATATTATGCTGGCTGGTGCAAGTGAAGCACCACTTTGTCCACTCTCTATCGGCTCTTTTGAAGCTTTAGGGGCGCTATCATCAAGAGAGTTGGAAAATCAGCAAGCAGCGACTTGTCCTTTTTCCCTTGAGCGGGATGGATTTGTGATTGCAGAAGGGTGTGGAATATTAATTTTAGAGTCTTATGAACACGCTAAGCAGCGTGGAGCACATATCTATGCTGAATTAGCAGGGTATGCATCCGTCAATAACGCTTATCATATGACTGACTTGCCCGCGGATGGCATGGCAATGGCACGATGCATTGATATGGCATTGAAGGATGCCCAGATATCGCCATCAACGGTAAATTATATTAGTGCTCATGGCAGTTCTACAGCGCAAAATGATATTAACGAATCAAATGCGATTAAATTTGTTTTGGGAGAAAGTGCATTCGATATTCCAATTAATTCATTAAAGTCAATGACAGGTCATGCTTTAGCTGCCGCTAATGCGATAGAGTCTGTAGCATTATGTCTGGAAATAGAAAAACAGTATGTTCACCCAACAATTAATTATCAAACGCCGGATCCTGATTGCGATTTAGATTATATTCCTAACCAAGGTTGCGCATATCCAATTAAGACCGCGTTGAAATTATCAAGTGGTTTTTCTGGTATTCACAGTGTTATTGTTATGAGGGCAGTAGACAATGCGTAAAAGAGTTGTCGTTACCGGTGTCGGTGCAATACATCCTGATGGCAATGATGTTACCGCCATAAAATCAAAAGTCATCCAGAAGTTATTGGGCCAAGAATCGAAAAATAATACGACCGCAAGTTCTGTAATAAGAACATTGAGTGATTTCGATGGCGCGAAATATATCAATAACCGCTTAAGACGCAAAATTGATGAATTTTCGGTTTATGGTATCGTTGCCGTTGAAATGGCATTAAAAGCGAGTAGATTGGATGTCGATAAGCTTGATCCTAATCGCGTTGGAATATATGTCGGAAACTGTTTTGGTGGATGGCAACATATTGAGGATGAAGTTAAAGCGCTCCATATTGAAGGCATAAAGGGAATGGGACCTTATGTTGCCACGGCATGGTTCCCTGCGGCACTTCAAGGGCAATTGTCACTACTTTATGGTTTTAGTGCGCAATCTAAAACGTTTTCTACTTCCGATGTGGCAGGGATGCAAGCAATAGGCTATGCGGCGGAAGCGATTTCTAATGGTGTTGCGGAAGTGATGTTATGTGGTGCGTCAGAACATCTTTCCAGCCCATTAGTTAAAAATTTACTGGAGAAAACGTCAAGCCAGAAACATTCTGAGGTTTTTGGCGAAAAACAGCCAGGAGACTTTTCCGAAGGCGCTGCATTTCTGGTGCTGGAAGAGAGACAACACGCTTTAGAGCGTGGCGCTTCGATATTGTGTGAATTAACCGGTTTTGTTGATTATTTTGCACCGGATAAAAATACTAGAAATAACACCTTAGAATATACCGCTGAACTATTCAACCATAATGAGAATGCTGTGTTTATTATGGATGGAATATATGATGATGAAAAAGAAATAACGAGTAAGGCTTTCTCAAATAAAGAGATAAAAACATCATTTATAAATCTGAGGCCTTATTTGAATAATCAATTTTCAGTCAGTGGCGTGATTGATTCAGTCCTGGCGTCATCATTCTTGTCAGAAAGTCATGGGGATGGGGAACAACAATCTAATAAAATTAATGAGTTTTCAAATACTAACCAAATAATCATTCAGCGCTTCAGTAACCAAGGTCATGTGTGTGCGTTGAGTTTTTCAGCTATTTAATTTCTAAAATATGTAAGTACGCGAGGAAAAATATATGAATAATCATCTGGAAGTAAAAATAAAAACAATTTTGTCTCTTTTTCTTAACATTAATATTGATGATTTCAATATGGATGCAAACCTTGCTGATGCCTATGATATGGATTCTACGGAATTAGCTGACCTGGCAAAAGAGATTGAGAAAGAGTTCGGTATTTCCGTGACGAAAAGTCAATTCAGTCATTGGGAAACAGGCAGTGCAGTTCTTGATTTCGTCTCATCAAGTTTAAACGATAAAAATTAACTGCTAATTAAAGGGAAACAGAAATGAAACTAATCTCTATGTTGTTACATTCAGGGAGTGATAACTTACATCATGATTGTATTATCACTAAGGATTATCATTATACAAGAAAAGAGGTAATATCTTCTGTTTCCCATTTAATTGATGATTTACTTAGTCGAGGAGTTCAAAAAGGTAATAAAGTCATTGTTATATTTGAGCATGATGAATTAGGTATTTTCTTTTTAGCTGCGGCTAGTGCTATGGGGTTGCATTTATTAATGCCCTATAATTTATCATCAGCGACAATCGATGAGTGGATTAATTTCACCAATGAAGTGCAATACGATTTTGTGATTTATCTCAAAAAAGACAAACATTTTGTTGGAAAATTAAAAGAAAACAACATTAATGTGATTGATATTTCAAATCATAAGATCGGCGTTAATGATGATATCGCGGAAATCCCAATGATAACTTATTCTCCGCAATCTATTGCTAACTTTATTGTCCTGTTCACCAGTGGAAGTACCGGTAAACCGAAAGCCATCAGTATTTCAGAATCATTAGTATGTCGAAGAATTTATTCGGTGACCGAGAAATTAAAATTCACGCAGAATGCTAAAATATTCATGTCAGGTTTGTTGAATAATACAACGGGAGTGATTTTTTCTTTCGGTTCATTATTACATCAATCAACACTTTTTATACCCGAAGATAGAAATGTAGAGAGATGGCCTGATTATCTTTCTCGCAATAAAATCACTCATATTATGTTACGTCCAGAGTCGATGAAGTTATTCGTTAAATCAACCGCAGAACGTAATATTGATCTCTCTGACTTACAGGTTGTTGCTTATGGCGCCGCAGCTATGCCCCCTAGCGTACTGGAGAAAGGGCGTCAATTAATTGGCTGTGAATGGATGCAGGGATATGGGTTAAGTGAAACTTATGGTCCTTTCTGTTGGGTAGATGAGCAAGATCATCGTGATAAAAGATATCTCAATTCAATTTATTGTGTTGGTAAAATTGATAATACATTGGCGGTAGCGGTTAAACCTATTATAGGCTCATCTGATAATATTGGAGAAATTATAATAAAGGGTGAAAGTATTATGGAGGGATATTATGATGTCCTTTCAGGAGAAATAATGCCCCCTGATGAGTGGTTTGCCACTGGTGATCTCGGTTATATAGATCAAGAGGGTTATTTAATCTTAAAAGGACGTAAGCAAAATACTTTTATGAGTGCTAACGGACATAGAATTTATCCTGAAGAAATTGAATCTATTTTATCTCGGATACCCAATGTGAATGTGGCTACGGTTGTTGGTTTTTCATTCCATGAAAATGGGGTTGCTATTGATCAACCGGTTGCCTGTATGAGTGGCGAGATATCGAAGAAATCATTACCTGAAATTGAAGATATTATTTCATCATTTTTAAGTTGTAAACTCAGTCGAGAAAAATGGCCTGATTGGTTTTATGTTACTGATGAATACTTCCCAAAAAGCCATAATGATAAAATATTGAAAGCAGAGTTAATTAAGTCAATCGATCCTAAAAAACTATTTACATTGAGGAATCAATAATGAATTATGTAGAATCACATTCAATTATTTGTAACGCTCAGATGGAAGATGTATATCAAATTGTTATTAATTCTGATAAATGGCCAGAAATATTTGAACCTTGTCAGGAAGTAAAAACTCTCTTTAGGGATAAAAAAGGTGAAAAAATAGAAGTTAAAGCCTTAATTAATGGTATATTAATGCAATGGGAATCAAATCGTAAATTTTATCCAGAAACATTCAGTATAAAATCAAAATTGAATCCCCCAATGACATTAGTTAAAGAAATGGAAACGTCATGGCGCGTGATTAAAATCAATTCTCAGCAATGTGTGCTGTTGTTGGAGCATTTGTATGATCTTGAGTCTGAAATCGCTGGGTTAATTGATGGTGTTGAAACAATAGAGCAGGCGCACCAATTTATTAGTAAAGCTATTGACACCAATTCAGTTAAAGAGCTCAATAATATAAAAAATATCGTCGAGTCAACCGAGGGAGTGGGAAAAGTATTAAAAGGAACGATTACTCACTCAGTCGTATGTGAGGCGCCGGCACAGCAGGTTTATACTTTGGTTAAAGATGTCTCTTGTTGGACAGATATTTTTTCATTCTGTGATGGTGCAGAAGTTTTAAAGAGATCAGGTAATGAAGAATTGGTTGAAATCAAAGCAAAACAAAATAATAAAGCAGTAAGTTGGCAAACACAGCGATATTATTTTGATGCTATTTACCGGATTGATTATGTTATGCCTACACCGATGCCATTATTAAAAACAATGAATGGCAGATGGCAAATCATTCCTATTAATGATCAACGCTGTATTCTAACAGTACAAAGGAACTGGGGTTTATTAGAAGATATCAGTGGTATCAGTGGTATCAGTGGTATCAGTGGTATCAGTGGTATCGTTGATGGTGTTGATAATCATGACCAGGCTAATTCCTTTATTATCTCATTTATCAATGATAATACTCGAATGGAGATGGATAGTATAAAGAGCCAGGTAGAAAGTCATAAAAAATCAAATTTATTAACTTTCACGGCGGGGTATTATATTCCTCATCAGGTTGATGATGTTTATAAGATATTTTTAAATATCGATGACTGGAGTAAGATATTACCGCATTGTGATTCAGTAAAAGTCATTTATAATGATGATAAACATCAAGAATTTAATATGGAAGTATCAACACCAAATGGAAATGAGACTTTCCGTAGTATACGATTCTGTGATGCGGATAATTTATTGATTGAATATTTTCAACCAGAGCCTCCTTTAGTATTAAAGTCCCATAGTGGATCATGGCGTATATTAAGTAAAGGAAAGGGTTCGTTCATTGTTTCTAGTCATGATGTTGAGTTAAATCATGATTTATGTGCCGTTAAATTTGGTACGGAAGATAAAGTGAAACAACAAGAGATAGTAAAAAATGCTATTTCAGAAAATAGTCAGAAAATGGTTTTTGCCTGCAAAGAGTGGTTAGACGCTCGTATTTAGTAAATCAAAGGAAAATAAGATGAATAATAAAAATAAACCCAATAGAATTTCGCCAGAACTTCTTGCTACTTGTGGTTATTTTATGCCAAGACTATTTTTCTTAAATTCTCAATATGCTCCCCAAGTTCATTGGGGAGATGTTGTTGCGGCATTGAGTCATTTTCCAGCGGGAAACTTAGACTTATCTTCTGAAGAGTTTTGGTATGAATGGATGATTAATTGGTCAAAAGTGGGTGATAGCTATATTAATATCGCTAACTCGGCTAAGAGTGAAGTCAGCCATGTTCGTGCTTTGAGGAGTGCCGCTGCCTGTTATCATTGGGCGGAATTTATGTATTTTAGTGATGGGAGCAGGAAGATACAGCTCAGAGAGTATATTCGTTCATGTTTTTTATCTAGTATAAAATATAGTGATTTGCTGGTTGATCACCAATATATTGCCATCGATAAATTTCATATGCCGTTCTTCCTTATATTCCCTAAAGGGTATAAAGAAGAAGAGAATCATCCTTTGCCTTGTGTTATTTTATCCAATGGATTGGATTCAATGACTGAAATTGAAATATTATCTTTGGCTGAGTTTTTCTTAGGGAAAAATATGGCGGTAGCTATATTTGATGGACCGGGACAGGGAATAAATCTTGGAAAATCACCAATAGCTATCGATATGGAATTATATGTTAGCTCTATAGTTAAATTATTAGAAGATGATGCAAGAATTAATAGTAATCTTCTTTGTTTCCTAGGAATTAGTTTTGGTGGTTATTTTGCGCTACGCGTTGCGCAAAGAATTGGCGATAAATTTTGTTGTATCGTCAATTTATCCGGTGGGCCTGAAATAGCAGAGTTTGATAAGTTGCCAAGAAGGCTTAAAGAAGATTTCCAGTTTGCATTTATGCAAGATAATAGTCGTATGCAGTCTATTTTTGACGAAATTAAATTGGATATCTCTTTACCTTGTAAAACCAAGGTTTTTACTGTTCATGGTGAATTAGATGATATATTTCCGATCGATAAAGTGAAAAAATTAGATCAATTATGGGGTGATAATCATAAGTTATTATGTTACGAATCAGAGGCTCATGTTTGTTTAAATAAAATAAACGAATATATGATACAAGTTTCAGATTGGGTTAGTGAACAATTTTGGCTAAATGGCTATAAAAAAGGCTAACTTATTTTATACTATACCCTGTGGATTTCAAGGTGCGTCGCGGCGGTAAGGGAGCGAATCCCCGGGAGCATAGATAACTATGTGACCGGGGTGAACGAGTGCAGCTAACAAAGAAGCAACTTGAAAGACGACGGGTATAAATCATAAAGTTATTAACCAACTGAGGTATTGTTATGGATAAATATTGGTTTTAACTTTATCTTTAGTAAACACAATAGTGTGCTTATGTAATATTGTCATTCGATATTAAAAATAAATTAAATATAAACTATGGATTATTCATCTTGTCTAAAAAATTTATTTTTTCAACATAAGTTAAGGTTAAACCTATTTTGGTATGCCTTTTAGTTCCGCTGCTCTTTTACATTAGTAATAAAATCAAAACATCTTCTCAGGCATTACGAAGCGATATATCCGAATAATAAGGCCATGCTTTTTCTGCTGAGGTATTAACTGTCAGTATGAAAATTGACTTTAATATTTGTGTTTTCTTATATCATTAATACATAGTAAGTTTACTTATGATAAGTTATCTTGTTGAGTGTAAATTTTATTTTTTGTATTAATGAGAAGTATATTAAACTTTTAAATATTTTCGCTATGTTTGATGTTCGACATTGACTTCAACCTTGTTCCAGCGTAATGCATCGAACATTTACTCTTGACAGAGTTTGGTAATTATGTAAGAAGGCAATAGTATTTTTGTCAATCCTGAAAATTTAGGTCTATATTAAATATAGGATTTTGAGTTGATGGTTTTATAGAGAAATCTCGACATTGTTCCATGATAGATAATTAAGAATAGATAGTTATATTGGGTAACTGACTAGTAACGCAATATTATTTATTCAGTAAAGCCTTTCCTATTTGATTTTTATTAGAATGAGGAGTACGGAAATGTCAAGAACCGAAAGACTTATAGTATTATTGCAATACTTGAGACAAAGAAGGTATCCTGTCAGTGGTAAATTACTCGCTAGTGATTTAAATGTAAGCTTGCGCACGCTTTATCGAGATATTGCTTTATTAAATAGTCAGGGGGCAAATATAGAGGGTGAACCAGGTTTGGGCTATATATTACGGCCGGGCTTCATGCTACCTCCTTTGATGTTTACGATGGATGAAATTGATGCCTTAGTTTTGGGCAATAAATGGGTTATTGAACAAAATGATGTTGTGTTGGCTAAGTCTGCTCATAGCTTTATATCTAAGATTGCCGCAGTATTGCCTGAAGAACAGCGTGATCAGCTATATTATTCGCCAATGTTTGTAAAAACAGAAGGTTACAGCAAAGTTACAAATAATAACTTAATGTTATCTGATATCAGAAGAGCGATATACCATAAATCAAAAGTAGTGATAACTTTTCTTGATTTAAATAATACACATACTGTGAAGACGACCTGCCCACTGTCGATCTTTTTCAATAATGAATTCTTTTTAGTTTCTTGGTGTGAATTCACCCATAATTTTCTTAAGTTACAGGTAGGGAAAATAGAAAAACTGGAAGTATTGTCTGAAAGATATATACAAGATAGAATATTATTACTAAAAAAATGGAGTGAGAAAGAAGGATTGTCTGATAATAATTTATCATAAATAAATAATTACGGATGAGTAATTTATATGGGTATTTATCCTATACATGTTTAATTATTCTTTTTACTAAGTATATAGTTGAAAATATAGAGTAGATTCTGATGATTATCTGAAATTTCTGTTTTCATTTATACTGAGGGCTTAAAAAGTTTAGTGATTTTATTAGATTTGCTAAAATTCGGTTTTGTTTGCTCAAAATTAGGGATGAGAATCCTTAAAGGATCGAGTGGACAAGAATGATTATTAGGAAAAAGCCGCCCTAGAGCGCCGATTGTGAATGGTAGTATATACCCTATGGATTTCAAGATGGATCGCGACGGCAAGGGAGAGAATCCCCGGGAGCATAGATAACGATGTGACCGGGGTGAGCGAGTGCAGCCAACAAAGAGGCAACTTGAAAGATAACGGGTATAAATAATTAAGTGGAAGAAAAGCTACCATTTCCATGCATCCGGGCTGGTGCCAGTGGGTAATACACTAATGCCAAAATCGCTAATTACAACAGCGACATAGATATCATTGTCATAACAATTTAATTGATATCCCCTTCCTTTTGCCGTCCATTGCCAATAATCATTTTTCCAACTTTCTGGATAGAATTCTTGGGTAAGTGAAGCGGTTGCTGGATGTAACCCATCAACATTGAGAGTGCTCGTATTTCCAGAGCTGCTCCAAATCACATCACCGATTAAGTTTTCATTGGTAAGATTAATAACGAAAAAATAATGGTTATTAATTTCAAGCATTTCACCTTTTTCTTTTTCTTCAGCTTCTCTCATCTTTAACTCCTGGTTAATGGATAAAATGGGTGATTTTCATTGATCTATTAGTCACAGTATTTTATTGCTGTTCTGGATAGTTTGTTGTCTATGAATTAATTTCATTTATGATGAGTAATAATCAGAAATTATATATAATATATTTTTATATTAGCGTAAAAGTACATAATGTAAAGTATATCATCATGAATGTTTTACATGAATATTCAGTGAAGGTTCATTGTGCATTGGAAAATGGTTTGAATCGCTATTTTATTGGGTTGATATCGCTGGTAGGAAAAATAGACCATTATGATATGGGTATTTATAATATATTGATTTTAATCACTTAATCGATTTTTCGTCTTTAGGGGGAGGAAAAACTTTGTGATATTTATCACGATTTATATTAAAAAATTCGCACAAGTAACCATATTGAACTAAAAATAATTAAAGTATTGTTATAATTTTGTATGATGATTATTTTGAGTTATTACATGTAATAGAAATACACAAATTGAGGTCATATTGTTAAGTTATTTTAAAGGTTGTGTTTTTAATTATGTGGCCTGAATGTAGGTTAGAATGGCTTTATTTTTTTTGTATAAGAATAAGGGGTGAGTTTATATCAGTGTGAGGACAGCCATTATGGTAAAAAAGGTCTCTCGATTATAAATGGATTAACAGACTAAAAATAATAGCCAGTGAAATATCTTATGGTTTTTATACCCGTTATCTTTCAAGTTGCCTCTTTGTTGGCTGCACTCGCTCACCCCGGTCACATCGTTATCTATGCTCCCGGGGATTCGCTCCCTTGCCGTCGCGATGCATCTTGAAATCCATAGGGTATAGATGGCAATAAATATATTTATTGTCAAATAGCGTGAGAATTTATAACTCAAAGAGATGAAATTTACATAGGCGCATCTGTGATGAATATTTTGATAAATGAATATAAGAAGAAAATGAATAGTGTAAGATTAGGTGATCCTGAGGGAAAGGGATTTTTTTACGATGCAAAGCAAGCAATGTGGCATTGTTATTCGTATGATATCTGCTCTTACTTTCTGAATTCAGATTATGTGACTAAAAAGAAGCTGAGCATTCCTCTGGAAATATTTTCTGCATCAGACCAGAGTAGAGTTGCCAGATTCATTCTTTATCTTAATAATTCTCTCATTTTTAATGATGATAAGCATAATAATGATGCAGTAAGTTTTATATGTGGCAAATTTAATGAAATGAATTTTGAAGTAATCGCTAATGATCTTTTATCTCCTTTAAAACAGTTTGATATTTTGACTGCAAAACATCTAAGAGAAGTGAATAACTTATTGGCTGCTTCTTTAGTCGGGGTGAAAGCTTCGGCGTTCTTTTCTGCTCATGCCCTGAATGTCGGTATGTTTTTTGACGGCAGAATGAGAGGAAGAGCGCATTTTGTATCAATTGCTGAGTCTTTTATTGCCATATATCAGCAAGTTCTACGGCAAATAACTATTAACGGTGGGGCAGTGGATGTGATCCATATTGAGAAATTTGTGGCTGATCTATCGGTAACATTTATTGCCGCTCATGAAACGACGATGCAATTGATAGCTGCCACATTACTTTATATTAAAAACCATGCAATCACAGTGACGGAAAATAATATTAAAAGCATTGTTACTGAAACCTATCGTATATCTAGCCCAGTTCTTGCCGTAGATAGAGTATTTAAAGAGAGATTGATATATAAAAATAGCTGTTTCAATAAGGGAGATCGAGCCCTGTTTTATACCGGATTAGCCAATTTCGATGCTACGGTTTTTGACCATCCTTACCAATTTCAGCCTGATCGTGAAGGCTGCCCACTTTCATTTGGTGTAGGCGCGAAAAAGTGTATTGGCATGAATATCGCCATGCATTTTACCTGCCAGTTGATAACCAAAATACTCTCTTGTTATCAACTTGATGATGTTGAAATTCATGAAATCACTGTTGGCTTATCAGCCATCGGTTGTTCGAAATTTACATTGAGAATATCGAAGAAATGAAAAGTGATAGAAAATTCATTTCAAATTTTAATATTAAGTAATTTTTCCCAATTTTGGCAACCGTGTAAACGGTCACCTGTAATGGGAAAGAATATATTTAATATCCTTTCCCTGGATGACGTTATTACGCTACAGAGTGTCTACGTGTCATTCTTCTGTAATTTTCTACTTTTCCTGTCATGACATTTTCTATGCCGGACAATATTCCAGAACAATTATGACAAGCAGGGAAGTCTTGATTTGTTGCACCAACGAGTCGTTGTGTGAATATGTAGGTCTGACTCAAATGACTTGATAGATTTCCTCCATTTTTAGAAAATTCAGTGACCATATAATTTAAGGCTTGTACTTCAGCGTGCAGGCCCGCAATACCTGCCATTTTAGGTAAAATGTTTTTGTTTTCCTTAATATGTGCTTTGATCCTCTGTTCAATCAGTGGGTGTAATGCAGTGCCTGATTCTTGATACGCTTTTTGTATACCCGCGATAAATTCTTTTTCATTAGCAACACGATAGCTGCCAAGATCCATATTTGGCCTCCAACGTTTGGAGGTTTGAAGTTTATCGGGATGGTATTGTTCGAAACCGGGTTTCGCTTTTTCGCTGATAAGTTGCACTCCAGGGAAGGTGTTTTTTGCACCTAAGCTACCACTCAGATTTAAAAATTTATCTTTATAGGTAGTATCATGCATAATACCTGCATGGGCAGCATATCCTTTTAGTTTTGCGTTTGTGAACGTCATTTCTTGGGATGCTTTTATTCTCTGTTTTTGTTTCTGTTTTACTTCCTTTGGTGTTTTCGCATCTTGCTCTTGCTGTTTCATTCCCTCTATTTTTTTCTCATTTCTTTCTGTTTCTTGTAATATTTCACCGGTGCTGTTGGTGAAATATTTATATCTCTGCTCAACTCTTGGATTTTGTTTATATAAAAGTGGTGAAATATCAGATCTGTTTTGCGGAATGGCTAGATCAAGCCAGTCTAAACTTGAGAGCCCCATATTGTCTGCAAGCGTAACTGGGTTATTCATCACCATACAGTAGAGATTTAAGCCATCGATAGTACCGGCCGGGTCCGCACTTAGCCATCTTCCCACCCACGGCTGATAATACCGATAGCCGTAATAATACAGTCCGGTGGCATCCCGCTCTTTGCCAGAATACCGGATCGTTTTGTAACTGGCTTCTGTCTGGTTTCTTGCGGCCCATAGCGCTGTACCGCCAAATGGATAGTACTCTTCTTGACTGATGATTTGTCCTTCGATATCCAGCTCAAGTTGGCTGGAACCAATCAGATTGTCATAACTGTAACGTACTTGATTATTGTTGATATTTTCTGGTTTGCCGCTCTCCCAGTGTAGAACTCGCACTTGCGCGCGACCAGCTTCACCCACGGTAATGATCTGCAACTCTTCCTTCGTGATATCACCGTTTTGTGTTGTACGTAGTTCTAATCCTGACAGGTAAACGACTCGTCGTTGCTGGAGGATATTCTGCATTTGCTGTTCACTGACTTTTAATAGCCGCATTCCGTCGTTGCCATAGCGATACCACTCTATGTCGCTGCCACTGTCAGTGAGGTTATCCCGTTTTACTGGTGTCATCTGTTGTAGTTCACCCCGTGCGTTCCAGTTTAGGTTTTGTCCCGGTAGTAATTCCTCCTGATGACCACCTGCCTGAAACAACGCATCCACTTTGGTCGGGTCAGTGGTTAAGGTATTCAGTACTGCACGGTTGCTGCGGTTCGAAACGGTTATGTCGGTGGTGTAGTTGTTTTGGCTCGCGGGTGAGCTATGTCGGATTTGGGTCAGGTTGCCACCACGGTCATAGGCATAAGTACGGGTGTAATTGGTATAAGTGTTGTTATCGGAAGGGAGTGCTGTAGAGGGGAGATGCTGATTCTGTCGGCCGATATTCGCCATTTCGCGCCCTGTTGCGCTAATAAGCTGATACAGGGAATCGTAGGTATAGATATTCTCCGGCACCATTTTCTGATTGCGCCAGAAGCGGGTCGCTTCTGCATCGTTACGGAGACTGATTATGTTGCCAACCGGATCATATTCATAACGTAAGTCTTGCAAAGCCTTGCTATCGGTTGAGCGACGGGTAGTGATGCCCATCAGTCGCTGGGTTTCCGGCTCGTAAGTGTATTCGGTGATGATACCGTTACCGTGCTCTTCGCGTAGTTTTTGTCCTGCGGCTGAATAGGTTAGGGATTTAACGATAATCTGCTCTTTTTGGCCTTTTACCGTTAGCCAGCTTCCTTTCAATTGTCCGGCCACATTATAGGCCAGGTGCTGGATATTTCCTTTGGCATCGGTTTGCGTCAACAGAGCACCGGTAGCATCCGTTTTGTTTTCGGTGGTGTATACATTGTTACTTAATTTCTTATCCCAGATCTTTTTATCATCGCCGAACCAATCCGCTTCCTGACCATCAACCAGTAGCTGACGGGATTGTGATAAAGCCGCTCCGGTCAGGGAAAGGCGATTCAGTTGGGTCACTCCTGCTGTATCGTAGTGATGTACACACTGACCAGCAAGATTTTGGTCTTTTTCTGCCGGTGTGTTTCCAGCCCAGATGAGACGTTCGGTGATGTGGGATGCCCTTTCCTCTGGTTCTTGCTCGGTTACGGATAACAGACGACCGGGCAGAGAATTGTCTTCATATTGCCGGGTCTGCTTGACACCCGTTGCCGTTACAGTCAGGACCAGGCGGTTTTCAATATCATGAAGAGTGACAGTATTACCCGCATCGACACTCTCTGTACGTAGGACGTTGCCCGTTAAATCATACTGCCAGAGAAAATTGGGTTTCACCGTGTTATCTCTCTTCTGGGCGTCATACAGGCGCGGATCAATACTTTGGTGCAGTTGTCCGAGAACATCATATTGATGACGGGTGATACGGATATCACTATTTTCTTCTGCGGTAGTACGGTGATAACGGATTTCACGAACATCCAGCCCACGGTTATCGTGAACAGTGATAGTGGGGGTATGTTGGTAAATTTTGGGGTCAAAGTTGTTCATAATTTCCCTCTTTGTTGTGTTAAATAATTGTGGTGTTGAATAATTGTTTATCTGCACAGCAGCGAATGAATGTTAAGTTCCATTTCTCCATATAATGAGGATAACCTTTCTATTGAAATACCCGCGGCATGTGAGATTTCAGGAGATAAGCAGGAATGACTTTATTCAAAAGTATACTGCTCAAAAGTGCTGCTGTAACCGAACAACAGTAGCAAGTATAGGTAGACGAACACAAGTATCGTAGAAAACAGCGTTGGGATTTTTTGCTATCGCTTATGGCTGTTTTTGCTGTTAATAGGTGAATTTAACAAAATGAAAAGCAATTTATCTTTATTTAACATTTAGTTGTGTATTGGGAATATTAACTAGAAATATAGTTATCGGTTGTAAATATGAGTTATTTTATTGGATAAATAATTTTTGATGTGCGTCCACGTTCGCTTGCCGTCGCGATGCATCTTGAAATCCATCGGGTATAAATAATGTAATTATTGTATCGGGTTAATATTGAAATGCATTATGAATCAGATGTTAGTTAATTTACTTTTATTATTTTAATAAAATAAATAGTTTTTTATTGCAATTATTTGTTAAATTGTAAAATAAGGTATTGATGTCGGCAATTATAAATATAAATGTTATATTTTTAGTATTATAAATGGAGATTGTGAATAAAATTAAGTGTTATATTTTGTGTATTTTAGATATTTGCAAAATAAAAACTTTTGGTTTTTTATTGAAATATCATTATATATAATATTGCTTATTGGCAATTCTTATTTTGGTTGTTATTGAAATATTTTATTCTTCCCGGGAGTTATAATGGTTGATAAAGAAATATTAACATGAATGATTATTAAAATAGATAAAGTAATTATATAAAAGCAAATTTCTATCATGTGTATAGAAATATGTTTTTAATTTTTAATTTTTTGATGGATTTTTATGTTGATAAAAAATTTGATTGGTATTAGCAATATCATGAATTGATTACTTTTAGGCATTGTAAATATTGACTATAAATTCATATTTGATGAGTGATTATAGACTTTTTTTTCCTGTTATTTACGCATAAATAATGATGTCCAAATTCGTTGATAAGGTTATTAAATATAAATTTTTTATTACATTAGTGTTTATTAATTCATAATTGTTATGTTTTTATTATTTTTCTTACAAGGAATTAACAAAATTAAATGTTAGTTTTACCAGAACGGTGACCTGTTTTTATTTGGTTAAGGCGTTGTATTCAACATGTCATTATTTTTTCTTCGGCGGAATTTATTTGCCGGAGGTTGAAACAACGTACCTATTATTTTAAGGGGAGTAAATGCCCTTATTTTCTTTAATTTCTGGAGACGACTTTTGACCTCTCTTGCTTATGTTGACGCCCTTTGTGCGCTTGATCATCCTTATCGGGTTGATAGTGTTTGCGACCCATTATTTGATGCTGCCATGCGTGAGTTGACGCTGTATCACTGTGAAAATACTCCCGGTTATTCTCAGTGGTTGAAGGCTAACGGTCTGGAAGTAGAAAGACTGGAGAAACTGGACGATTGGTCGCGTTTGCCGCCTATTTTCGCTAATTATTTCAAACGCCAGTTGTTGCTCAGTACCACGGGTAGGAATGCATTGGAACTGACCTCTTCTGGGACAACCGGCCAAAAGAGCCGTATGCGTTACGATGCACGTAGTATGCGTGCAGCTCAAAATATGGTTGAACGGATTTTTGAGTATTACGGTTGGAATACGCCGCAGCAGCCTTGTAATTACTTGCTGCTAAGCTATGAGCCTGCCGGTATGGTGACGTTGGGAACCGCGTATACCGATCAATATCTGTGCAAATATGCCCCGGTAAACCAAGCCTGTTATGCACTGCGCCACAATGGAAAAAGCAATGAGTTTGATCCTTTTGGTGTGATCCGATCCTTACAAGAATTTGCTGCACAAGGGCTGCCGGTGCGGATCTTGGGCTTTCCGGCATTTTTGTGGTTCACATTGGAGCGGATGCAGGACATGGGGTTGCCGCCGGTGCGGTTGCATCCTGAATCACTGGTCTTTTTAGGTGGCGGTTGGAAAACGCACGCGGATAAAGCCATTCCAAAATCCTTACTGTATCAGCGTCTAGGGGAACAACTGGGTATTCCTGACGAGCGGTGCCGGGATGGTTACGGTTCGGTGGAGCATCCGGTGCCTTATGTTGAGTGCCGAAATCACCATTTTCATGTGCCGGTCTATGCCCGAACCTATATCCGCGATACCGCTAACATGGCGGTTCAACCCTATGGTAAGCCAGGTTTTCTGCATCTGGTATCACCTTATATCACTTCCAGCCCGGCACACAGTATTGTGGTGAGCGATTTGGCGGTGCTGCATCCCGCTGCTGAATGTGGCTGTGAGTTAGCTACCGATTGGTTTGAGCTACTGGGTCGTGCCGGTACCAGTAAAAGCCGCAGTTGTGCGATTGCCGCTTCTGAGTTGATAAAGGAGTCCTGAAATGTATTTAGTGAATGGTAAGGTTATCTCTGACTTGGAGCCCGCTAGCGTATTGGCGGAACTGAAAGGTAATTTGGCTGAGACGCTGGCTTGTCCCCCAAGTGTACAACAGGTATTGGCGTGTGCTGAGCGCTTCGTTGATGATCTCGATACTGTTGCTGTTAAGCTTGCGCTGGATACAGCCACCATTACCGCGTTACGTCACTTCTGTCATCGCGATTCTTTAGAGGCAAAGTTGCGGCGCGAACTGGGAGAACAGCCCTTTTCTCTGCGTCGTTTTGATTATACACAGCCCCGTTTTGAAACTTGGCAACCGTTGGGATTGGTGGTGCATATTACACCGGCCAACGCGCCTTTGCTGCCATTTATGGCCGTGTTAGAGAGCTTGCTAGTGGGTAATGTCAACTGGTTACGTCCTAGTAGCAGTGATCGCGGCCTTAATGCGCAGATACTGGCTGAGTTCCTACGTCATGACCTGAGCGGCAAGTTGGCACCTTATATATCCGTGTTGCCTTTGCCATCTGATCAATTATCAGAATTATTGGCGTGTGCTGATGCAGTATCCGCCTGGGGAAGTAATAGCGCCCTGACCGCTATCCGTAGCCAACTACGGCCCAGTTGCCGTTGGATAGATTGGGGACATCGTATCAGTTTTGCTTATTTGGACCCGATGGCGGCCAGTGATGCTGATTACGATGCATTGGCTGATGATGTTTGCCGTTTTGACCAACAAGCGTGTTCCAGTCCACAGTGTTTATTGGTCGATAGCACTGACGAGAACGTTTTACGGGAAGTCGTTGGTGCTGTAGCCGCCGCACTGGCACGACGCGCGCCAATATGGCCAGCCTTACAGACAGACATACAGGAAGCGGCGGAAATCAGCAGTCAGATGGCATTTTTGAAGTTGGATCACACTTTTGCTGAACTCCGCGGTTCGGTAGAAGAGGGCAATGGCTGGCGAGTAGCCTGGATACAGCGTCAAGAGCTTGCTCCATCACCGTTGTACCGTACTTTGCAAGTCCGTCCGGCACCACGTGCACAATTGGTTGAGGTTTTGTTGCCGTGGCGCCCCTATTTGCAAAGTTGTGCTCTGATAGCGAAAGAAAAAGAGTTGCCGATGTTGAGCCGTCAGTTGTTGGCCGCCGGTGTTAGCCGGATATGTCAGGCCGGAGTTATGCATGATGGCTATGAGGGTGAGCCACATGATGGTGTTTACGCATTGACTCGGCTGGCGCGACGTGTCTCCGTCAGTTTGAAAGCTGAACAACTGCCAGGCCATGTCACGTTGGATAAATGGTCGGCCAATCCGCCGGAACTGGCAGGGATCCCAGTGATGGATAAAGCAAAGTTTCAGAGCGGCGGTGTGACGGCAAAAGCACAGGTGTTTTTCCGTAGCGGTGGCAGTAGCGGTGAGCCAAAGTTGGCAGGTTTCAGCCATCGAGATTATCACAGTCAAATGCAGGCTGCGGCAGATGGCTTATTTGCTGCTGGCCTGGAGCCATCCCAAGACCGGGTAATGAATTTGTTTTATGGCAGTAACTTGTATGGCGGTCTGATGAGTTTCTTCACTGTACTGGATAAATTATCCGTGCCGCATTACCCGATGGGGGGGCCAATAGACGATGATTTTAGCCAAATCAGGCACTTTATTGTCACTCAGGGAATCAATACGCTGGCAGGAATGTCAAGCACTATCCACCGATTGTTTGAATGTGAAGAGGCTGCGTTGCGTGCCTATGGTGGGATACGCAAAATTTTTACCGGTGGTGAGCATATTGGCGAAGAGCGACGTCGGTTTTTGTCCAGTTTTGGTGTACAGATAATTCGCTCGGCGATTTACGGTTCCGTGGATGCCGGTCCGTTGGGTCATGCTTGTGCTTGTTGCCAAGAAGGGGAGTTCCATCTGTTATCTGATATTCAATGGCTGGAAATCTTGGCTCTTGATAGTGATCAGCCTGTTGCGACAGAGGAAAGTGGTCGATTGGTGTTTACCCCTCTGGCACGGGAAGGGCAGGTGGTCCAGCGTTATGATATAGGCGACTTAGGTTATTGGCTCCCTGATCTCTGCGACTGCGGATTACCAACGCCGCGGTTTAAACTGGGAGGCCGTCATGGTGCGTTATTACGGGTAGGTTCTATTTTTCTGAACCCAACAGAATTATCAGCCGGGCTGCCGTTTCCGGTGCAGTGGTTGGTAGGGAACAACTCCAGTGGTTGTGATTATATTCATATATTAGCCGACGGGGATGCTGATCAGGTACGTATGCATCTGTTGCAACATGGAATGCTGAACCAGGTCGTCAGTGGTGGATTGCTTCAATTGGAAGTTATCCCGACACCTGTTGGACAGTTCCATCGTCACCCGCAAAGTGGCAAAACGCCGCTGGTGCTGGATAGCCGATTCCGAGACCAATAATACTACTTTTTGGGTAAATCATGACACTATCATTACACGATCTGGTTGAATACGCCCGCAATCATGCGCCTTTTTTTAAGGATCTTTATCGTGATCTGCCTCGATCCGGTTGGGCGCTAACTGATCTGCCATTGATCAATCCTGATGACTATTGGCAGCAGTCGCAATCGCTGGAAAACTGGCCGGTATTAACCGGCCCTGTTAACGGTGGTCATGTTTTTAAAACCGGTGGTTCTACCAGTGATGGTCGATTGTCGGTGTTCAGTTGTAGCGAATGGCGTGCTTTTGTACGCGCATTTGGTCAAGGGCTTGCACAGCAATTACAGCCCGGTGACCGCGTCGCTAATCTGTTTGTGGCTGGTGATTTGTATACCAGTTTATTGTTTATTCATGGTGCCTTGTCCTATTCACCAGTGCCGGTGGTGGAGTATCCGTTTACTTGGTCAGTTGATGATCGGGCACTGGCCGATGCGGTTGTCAGCTTGGGGATTAATGTTTTGGCCGGGGTGACGGCGCAACTATTACGTTTTGCCAGTACCTTGCAGCAGTGCGGCCAATCTATACCCGGCATTGATCGTCTGTTGTACGGCGGTGAAAGCCTGTTTCCAGAGCAATCGACACTATTGAGTCAGGTATTTCCTAATGCGCGTATTGGTTCAGTTGGTTGTGCCAGCGTTGATGCGGGTCTCATTGGGGCGGCGTCTCCCGATTGTTGTTACGGCGAACATCGAGTTTTTGATACGGATACCATTGTCGAAATTATTGACGAATCCAATGGTCAGCCGATTACGGTGCCCGGCCAAAATGGCCTGTTGGTTGTGACCAACTTGCAACGGCGTCTGATGCCGGTTATCCGCTATCCTACCGGTGATATGGCCTGTTGGTGTGAAGAGTCAGGGCAGCCGAGTCGCAAATTCGCTTTGCAGGGGCGAGCGGGTAGCGCTCACCGAGTGCGAGTTTTCTCACTGTCCATTTTTCCTGACCATATTGCGCGTTTACTGCAACAGCAAGAGGGCATACTGGCTTGGCAGTTATTGCTGAGCCGTCAGGGTGGCATGGATAAGATAGAACTATTGTTAGCTGGCGATTCATCACTGGCGTCATCGACAACATCAGTGCATCAGGCATTGTTGGCGGCACAACCCGCGATGGCAAAGTTATGTGATCAGGGATTTTTGCATGTGGAAGTCACTTACTGCGCTTTGGAAAATATGGTCACTCATCCACGCTCCGGTAAATTGATGCGGGTGGTTGATCATCGTGGTTATGGTGCTGAAGAGAAGGCAGCATGAGCATGAATCTAGGAATACCATTAGTTCGATTATTCCGGGAAGAGGATTCTACCGGTATTAGTGCGTTATTTCGGGTTGTTTACGGCGAAGATTATGTCTACCCGGAAGTCTATTTACCTACCATGCTTGGCCGTTATAACGCGGCAAAACAGTGGTATTCCGCTGTTGCGGTACAGGATGGACACGTGTTGGGGCATGCAGCACTGTGGCGGGATGAACACTGCTCATTAAGCGCTGAACTGGCGTTGATCGCAGTACATCCACAGGCACGTGGGCAGGGTATTGCTACCGCGCTTGGACGATACTTGTGTGATCAGGCTAAGAAAATGGGGTTAAGTATCCTCACAATTAAGCAAGTGTCGTCGCATAACCACAGTCAGCGTCTGGCTCAAAATCTGGGGTTTCACACCACGGGATTGTTGCCGGACTATGTAACATCACCATTTGATCAGGCGCGACCGGAAAGCATAGTACTGGGTTGTTTACCTTTACAAAGCTGGCCGTTTCCTGAGTTACATTGGCCTTCTGGTTGGCAACGGTGGTTGACATCGGTGACTCAAGTGTTTGGTCAAGAGCCTCTGCAACCGGAGGAGTTGGTTGATGCAGATATCCGTATAACCAATCATGGACGTCGGTTGGAAGTGTGGATAGAAAAGCAGACAACCGAGCGGGTAAAAGAGGTGGCAGAGTTACCGGCACACAAACTGATATATGTGAGATTGCCGGTAGGGGAAGGGACGCTTCAGGCAATGGAAATTTTGCAGCAGGCGGGATTTGCCTGTACCGGGTTTGTGCCCGGTCATCATCACCATTGGGAAGCTTTATTGGTTCGAGGACATAGTAGGAAAGAGTTGACCTTAGATTGCCAGTTTGCTCGTCGTTTGCACCAGCAAAGCATGTTTGCTTGTGCAGGTGCATAGTTTTCCTGCGATTATTAGAGGTAATCTGGTAAAGCCCGTCAAAGTTTGAATAGTTTTGCAGATTTTTGACAAAGTGTTGGTCTTTTGGTCAGCACTTTGAACGGATAGTGGTTAACCGTCTGACCATAATTTGAAAAAATCTGCGGTGTACTTCTGCCAATTCGTCACTGCTGCTTAAATTCTCATTTTTGATAATTAGATGTAATAAAAATGTTGCAAAATATGATGAATTACAAGCATCAATCGACATTATTTCTCTAAATTTCAGAATATTCCTATATATTTTTAAGTGAAATTCATTGCACTATTGAACATTTATTAATCCATAAATGGCAAAAGCATGATGATGATTTCAGTTAGATTCACTCTTCATGTTGTAAATCATTGGAGAAGTGAATAAATGGCAATAGGGTATTTCCTGCTCGTTGGTGATAAAACAACCTGTGGTGGTCAGATTATTACCGGTGACCACACCATGACATTTAATGGGCGAGCGACCGCTCGTGAAGGGGATAAGGTTACCTGTGGCAAACATCCCGGTACTTACGTGATTGTTGGTGGTGTATCCGATGTGTTTGACATGGGGCGCAAGTTGGCTGGCACGTTGGATAGTGTCAGTACTTGCCCCTGTCGCGCTCGGTTTATCAATTCGGAGATGGACAGCTATGAGAAGCAAGATAAGACTGCTGACCGGGTTGTCGCTCCCACGAATATGGCGCAACAGCATTTCTCTTCTCCGGTAAAGGATGTGGGAAGCCCGCCTGCAACGCAGGTACCTCCGCCGCCGATACCGGTGTTTACGAAGTCCTGCCAGCGGGGTAAAGGGTGTACTGACGCTGGAACTGAGCCTGAATCGGCAAATAACTTTGGCAGAATGGCAATATATCAGGTGCCGTCATCTCCTGCTCCGGTCACGGCGCAAAAGCCTGAACCACCCCCGCAGGACAAGAAACACCCGCCGGAACCGGATAAGCCGCGGGATAAAAAATTACCGTGGTATAAGCGGTGGTTTCGTAGTGGAAAAGATAATGCCGAAGCGGCGGCTACCGCTGTGGCCGCCACTACCCGCAGCGCGGTAGCGGAAGGGGAAACGCTGGTGATGCGTTACATTGGTGGCGGTGCTACCAGTGCTGGACGTTGGCTGGCGGCACCGAATCCGGTAACGGTTGGGTTGATGGGGCTGTTTTATTCACCGTCGTTGAATCAGGGGGAAGAGGATTACTTAGATCCGTATCGCCTGAGACAGATAGCGGAACAGTATGGAAAAGCACCAACTCGTGTACGTTTTCGCTGGATCAGAGACGAAAAAAGCGGCAGGATGACGGTTCAGGGATATCACGTCAGCCCGGAAGGCGGCTTGGATAAAGTGCCGGTTCGCATGATGATGCTGAATCGGACCACCGGTAATTACGAGTTCTGGGAACCGGGAGAAACCCGGCCGACAATTTTATGGACGCCGAATGAACAGGAATTCAAGGCTCCAGCCCATACTGGGAATGAAGAACAACCGTTTATTCCGTCGCAAATAACCGTGTTGCCGATCCCGGATAAAGTGGGCAGTGATATTGAATCGTTGCCAATGCCGGAAGAGAAGGATTTCCGCGATTATATTCTGGTATTCCCCATTCCGAATATGCCGCCGGTGTATGTGTATCTGAGTAAACCGCCGGTGAAATTGTTTGAAGTGGATTTATACAGAAACTTTGCTGGGCGGCTAAGGAATGGAACACATGCGGATCATATGCCTTCGGCAGCGGCTATCAAGACTAAGTTAGCGGAATTGTATCCAATGTTGGATAAGAAACAGATCAGTGATATGGCTAAAGACGTAGCGGCTATTATTATTCCAGCAGAGGTCCATCAGAAACTTAGTGCTACCTATGGAGGCCGGAATACTTCGTCTCAAATAAAGCAGGATGCACAAGACTTAAGAACAGCCTTAAATCGTGATTTAGATACTATAAAGCCGGCGTTGAAAAGCTATGGGGCAACAGAAGAGCAGATAGAAGAAGCTCGCACTAAGATGCATAAACTAAACCAAGAGAAGAGGTTATATAAATAATGACTATCAACATTGAGGCCCTAATTAATAGTTTAGGCAAAACTTATCAGGAAATCTTCGATGAAGGGCTAATTCCTTATAAAACCAAGCCATCTGGTTATCCCGGAGACTCTGATATATCTCTTGATATGGCTAAAGAAGGGACTTTCTTATCATTTGATCGAGAAACTAAGACATTCATAGAGATGACTTTAACTTTACTTATACCTGAGCGTCCCGGTTTTGTTTTTCCGAACAACATGCCATATCCCTTAATTAAGGAAATGAACCGCCAATGGGTAGATAAGAATTTAGGTAAACCAATTAAATCAGCACCTCCATTTGAAGCATTGACATATAAATTTGGTTGGACATATCTTTATTACTATCAGGGTAAGTCGGAAATTAGTATGCAAGTATCGCACGATGTTCTAGATCGAGTCAGTCGAGTTACATTTCTACCTACAAGTGAAGTGCGTTGGTAGTTAGCAGAAAGGGAAGGTTCTTTTGAGAGCTAATTCATTAATCAACAGCTTGAAAAGTTAAATTGAAGATGAGTTAGCTTAACCAAGAATAGAGGTTATATAAATAATGGCTATCAACGTTGAAGCCCTAATTAATAGCTTGGGGAAAGCTTATCAGGAAATTTTTGATGAGGGATTAATTCCCGATAAAACGAAACCAAAAGGTTTTCCTGGTGATGAAGTGATATGTTTGGATATGGTAAGGGAAGGGGTTTTTTTGTCTTTTTATAGGAAAGATAGAAAATTAAAGGAAATTACATTAACTTTAGTTAATGATAAACCTGCTTATTTATTCCCTGGTGAATTGCCATTACCATTAATCCCTAAAATGTCACGTAAATGGATTCATGAACAGTTTGGTGAGCCTGAGAAATCTCATCCCCCCGAGATGGTAATGAGGCACCAGTTTGGTTGGACAGAATTATATACATTACTTGATTTTCGTATTCCCACAAGTATGCAGATTTCCTATGATATCACTGAACAGGTTGAATCTTTGACTTTCTTACCCACTTCAGAAGTACGTTGGTAATCAATATATATGATAGGTTCTTTTTAAAAGCCAATTCATTTGCGGGTAGTTTGAAAAATAGAGTTGTAGATGAATTAGCTGAATCAAGAACAGAGGTGATATAAATAATGGCTATCAACATTGAAGCTTTAATTAATAGTTTAGGCAAAACTTATCAGGAAATCTTCGATGAAGGACTAATTCCTTATAAAACTAAGCCATCAGGTTATCCCGGAGACTCTGATATATCTCTTGATATGGTTAAGGAAGGGATTTTTTTATCATTTTTGCGAGAAAATAAAATACTTACTGAAATAACGTTAACTTTAATTGATCACAAACGACCTAATTTTATATTTTCTAATGAATTGCCTTCCCCTTTGATACCGCTGATGTCCCGGCAATGGATTCATGAACATTTTGGTGAACCTGAAAAATCACTTCCACCAAGGCGAAGGTTAACTAGAGAAATTGGCTGGACTGAATTATATACCTTATTGGATTTCCGTATTCCAATTAGCATGCAGGTTGATTACGATTTGCTGGAGCGAGTCAGACTAGTGACTTTTTTACCTACCTCAGAAATCCGTTGGTAATCAATAAAGAGACTCTTATTTAGAGCTTTAACTATTCGGATATGCGGAATTTGACTTATTCATTTCTCATTACTTTTCAATAAACTATTTTTCTTAAAAAAACAATGAAAATACACCAATGATATTCATTATATTGATTGTTTTGTAAATTAATCATCAATATAAGTAAATATTTATTCTAAATAATTATATAAAGGTAAAGTTATTTTATTGTCTGTATTTTGTTTTTTAATGTAAGCAAGTTTTGTGATTTATTATATTTTTCCTCACACATCATCATTGTGTGTAGCGTCTTTGGAAGGTCGTGCTAACTGATGTTCTAAAGGCGTGTGTTTGTTCTGGTGCCTTTCTTACACATAACGATGGTGATTATTTTTTGCGCGAAAAAACCTGTTTCTCATGATAAACCTCAATTCAGGAGTCCGTATGAATCAACTCGCCAGTCCCCTGATTTCCCGTACCGAAGAGATCCACAGCCTGCCCGGTAAGTTGACCGATCTTGGTTATACCTCAGTGTTTGATGTGGTACGTATGCCGCGTGAGCGTTTTATTCGTGAGCATCGTGCTGATCTCGGGCGCAGTGCTGAAAAAATGTATGACCTGGCAGTGGGCTATGCCCATCAGGTGTTACACCATTTTCGCCGTAATGCTCTTAGTGAAGCGGTTCAGTTTAGCTTGAGAAGTCCGTTCTCTGTGTCAGGTCCCGATTACGCCAATCAGTTTCTTGATGCAAATACTGGCTGGAAAGATAAAGCACCTAGTGGGTCACCAGAAGCGAATGATGCGCCGGTAGCTTATCTGACTCATATTTATCAATTGGCCCTTGATCAGGAAAAGAGTGGTGCTAGTGCCATTATGAATACGCTGGTGGAGCGCCGACCTGATATCGGGGCTTTGTTGATTAATGATAAAGCGATCAATGAGGTGATACCGCAATTACAATTGGTCAATGAAATTCTGTCCAAAGCCATTCAGAAGAAACTGAGTTTGACTGATCTAGAAGCGGTAAACGCCAAACTCTCCACCACCCGTTACCCGAATAATTTGCCATATCATTATGGTCACCAGCAGATTCAGACGGCTCAGTCGGTATTAGGTACCACGTTGCAAGATATCACTTTGCCACAGACGCTGGATCTACCGCAAAACTTCTGGGCAACAGCAAAAGGAAAACTCAGTGATGCGACTGCCGGTGCTTTGACTCGACTACAAATCATGGCGAGTCAGCTTTCGCCAGAGCAGCAGAAAATCATGGTGGAAACCGTCGGTCAGGATTTCTATCAGCTAAATTATGGTGATAGTTCGCTGACGGCGAACAGTTTCAGCGACATGACCATACTGACTGATAGAACAAGTTTGACTGTACCCCAGGTAGAACTGATGTTGTGTTCAACGGTTGGGGGTTCTACGGTGGTTAAGTCTGATAATGTCAGTTCTGGTGACACGACAGCGACGCCATTTGCTTACGGTGCTCGCTTTATTCATGCCGGTAAGCCGGAGGCGATTACTCTGAGTCGCAGTGGATCGGAGGCGCATTTTGCGCTGACGGTTAACAATCTGACCGATGACAAGTTGGACCGTATTAACCGCACAGTGCGCCTGCAAAAATGGCTGAATCTGCCCTATGAGGATATTGACCTGTTGGTGACTTCTGCTATGGATGCGGAAGCAGGAAATACTGCGCTGTTGATGAATGACAATACGCTGCGTATGTTGGGGGTGTTCAAACATTATCAGGCGAAGTACGGTGTTACCGCCAAACAATTTGCTGGCTGGCTGCGCGTGGTAACCCCGTTTGCCATTACACCCGCAACACCATTCTTAGATCAGGTATTTAACTCCGCCGGCACCTTTGATACACCGTTTGTGATAGATAATCAGGATTTTGTCTATACATTGACCACCGGAGGTGATGGGGCACGTGTTAAGCATATCAGCACGGCACTGGGCCTTAATCATCGTCAGTTCCTGTTATTGGCGGATAATATTGCCCGTCAACAGGGGAATGTCACGCAAAGTACACTCAATTGTAATCTGTTTGTGGTGTCAGCGTTCTACCGTCTGGCTAATCTGGCACGTACATTGGAGATAAATCCAGAGGCTTTCTGTGCTTTGGCTGATCGATTAGATGCAGGTACAGGCATCGTCTGGCAGCAACTGGCAGGGAAACCCATCATCACTGCACCGCAAAAAGATTCCCCACTGGTGGCGGATATTCTGAGTTTGCTGCAAGCGTTAAGTGCGATCGCTCAATGGCAACAACAGCACGATTTACCCATTGAAACCTTACTTTTACTGTTGAGTAGCGGTTCTACCTTTACCGGGCAGAGCACTGACGATCAATTGAATTTTATCCGTCAGGTGTGGCAGAACTTGGGCAGTACATTTGTGAGTGCAACATTATTATCCCGTAGTGGTGCACCATTAGTTGATACCAACGGTCACGCTATTGACTGGTTTGCTCTGCTCTCGGCAGGTAATAGCCCGCTTATGGATCAGGTTGGTCTGGTGACCGATGCCGGTATAGAAAGTGTTATCGCAATGGTGGTCAATACACAAAGCTTATCTGATGAAGATAAGAAGTTGGCAATGACTACTCTGACGAATACGTTGAATCAAGCGCAGCAAACTCAGCAAGGCGTGGCCGTCAGTCTGTTGGCGCAAACTCTGAACGTGAGTCAGTCACTGCCTGCGTTGTTGTTGCGCTGGAGTGGGCAAACAACCTACCGGTGGCTGAGTGCAACTTGGGCATTGAAGAATACCGTTAAGACCGCGGCCGATATTCCTGCTGACTATTTGCGTCAATTACGTGAAGTGGTACGCCGTTCCTTATTGACCCAACAATTTACGTTGAGTCCTGCAATGGTGCAAACCTTGCTGGACTATCCAGCCTATTTTGGCGCTTCCGCAGAAACAGTGACCGATATCAGTTTGTGGATGCTCTATACCTTAAGCCGTTACAGCGATCTACTGCTCCAGGTGGGTAAAGCCGGTGGTGGTACGGAAGATGATGTGTTGGCCTACCTGCGCGTGGCTAATGCTGCTACGCCGTTGAGTCAGGCTGATGCTGCACAAACGTTGGCAACGCTACTGGGTTGGGAGACTAACGAGTTGCAAGCCGCTTGGTCAGTATTGGGTGGGATTGCTAAAACCACACCGCAACTGGATACGCTTCTGCGTCTGCAACAGGCACAGAGCCAGACTGGCCTTGGCGTTACACAGCAACAGCAAGGCTATGTCCTGAGCCGTGATAGTGATTATACCCTTTGGCAAAGCACCGGTCAGGCGCTGGTGGCTGGCGTATCTCATGTTAAGGGTAGTCACTGAGCATGGCAGAAGCTCACTACCTGAGTGGATTTGATTTTTCCGTATGGCCCAATGAGGCTATTTCTAAACCGCCATTTAAGTAAGGCAGGTGTAATTATGTTATCGACAATGGAAAAGCAACTGAATGAATCCCAGCGTGATGCGTTGGTGACCGGCTATATGAATTTTGTGGCGCCAACACTGAAAGGCGTCAGTGGTCAGCCGGTGACAGTGGAAGATTTGTACGAATATTTGCTGATTGACCCGGAAGTGGCTGATGAGGTTGAGACCAGCCGAGTTGCTCAAGCGATTGCCAGCATACAGCAATATATGACTCGTCTGGTCAATGGTTCCGAACCGGGGCGTCAGGCGATGGAACCTTCTACCGCTAACGAATGGCGTGACAATGATAGCCAATATGCTATCTGGGCTGCGGGGGCAGAGGTTCGAAATTACGCTGAAAACTATATTTCGCCCATCACCCGGCAGGAAAAAAGCCATTATTTCTCGGAGCTGGAAACGACTTTAAACCAGAACCGACTCGATCCGGATCGTGTGCAGGATGCTGTTCTGGGATACCTCAATGAGTTTGAGGCGGTGAGTAATCTGTATGTGCTCAGTGGTTATATTAATCAGGATAAATTTGATCAGGCCATTTACTATTTTATTGGTCGTACCACCACCAAACCATATCGGTATTACTGGCGTCAGATGGATTTGAGTAAAAATCGTCAAGATCCAGCAGGGAATCCGGTGACGCCAAATTGCTGGAATGATTGGCAGGAAATCACCTTACCGCTGTCTGGTGATACGGTATTGGAGCACACAGTACGTCCGGTGTTTTATAACGATCGACTGTATGTGGCTTGGGTTGAAAGAGATCCGGCAGTACAGAAGGATGATGGCGGTAAAAATATCGGAAAAACCCATACCTACAGCATAAAATTTGGCTATAAACGTTATGATGATACCTGGACGGCACCGAATACCACCACGCTGATGACGCAGCAAGCAGATGAAAGTTCAGAAACACAGCGATCCAGCCTGCTGATTGATGAATCGAAGACTACACTGCGGCAGGTTAATTTACTGGCTACCACTGATTTTAGTATTGACCCGACGGAGGAAACGGACAGTAACCCGTATGGCCGTTTGATGTTAGGAGTGTTTGTACGCCAATTTGAAGGCGATGGGGCCAATAGAAAAAATAAACCCTCCGTTTATGGTTATCTCTACTGTGACTCAGCTTTCAATCGTCATGTTCTCAGGTCGTTGAGTAAGAACTTTTTGTTCAGTACTTACCGTGATGAAACAAGTGATCAGAACTGCTTACAATTTGCGGTATATGATAAAAAGTATGTGATTACTAAGGTTATTGCAGGTTCAACAGAAGATCCTGAAAGTACCGGTTGGGTAGGTAAAGTTGATGACTTGAAACAGGGCACCACAGGCGCTTATGTGTATATCGATCAAGATGGTCTGACACTCCATATCCAAACCACAACTAATGGGGATTTTATTAACCGCCATACGTTTGGGAGTGCTGACAGAGAAAACGATTCTAAATCTGGTTATGGTTTTTCTTGGTCAGGGGATGAAGGTTTTTATCTGGATTACCATGATGGCAATTATTACACCTTCCATAATGCAATAATCACCTATTATCCTGCCGGATATGGTGGAGGATCTGTTCCTAATGGAACGTGGGCGTTAGAGCAAAGGGTTAATGAAGGATGGGCTATTGCCCCCCTGCTTGATACTCTCCATACTGTTACTGTGAAGGGCAGTTATATAGCTTGGGAAGGGGAGACACCTACCGGTTATAATCTGTATATTCCAGACGGTACCGTGTTGCTAGATTGGTTTGATAAAATAAATTTTGCTATTGGTCTTAATAAGCTTGAGGCTGTATTTACGTCTCCAGATTGGCCAACACTAACCACTATCAAAAATTTCAGTAAAATTGCCGATAACCGCAAATTCTATCAGGAAATCAATGCTGAGACGGCGGATGGACGCAACTTGTTTAAACGTTACAGTGAGCAAACTTTCAGACTTGCCAGCGGTGCAACTTATTCTACAACTTATACCTTGTCCGAGGCGGATTTCTCCACTGATCCGGATAAAAACTACCTACAGGTTTGTTTGAATGTTGTTTGGGATCATTATGACCGCCCATCAGGGAAAAAAGGGGCTTATTCTTGGATTAGTAAGTGGTTCAATGTCTATGTCGCGTTGCAGGATAGTAAGGTACCGGATGCCATTCCTCGATTGATTTCCCGTTACGATAGCAAGCGTGGCTTGGTGCAGTATTTAGACTTCTGGACCTCATCATTACCTGCGAAAACTCGTCTTAACACCACCTTTGTGCGTACTTTGATTGAGAAGGCTAATCTGGGATTGGATAGTTTGCTGGATTACACCTTGCAGGCAGATCCTTCTCTGGAGGCCGATCTGGTCACTGACGGCAAAAGTGAGCCGATGGACTTTGATGGTTCAAACGGTCTCTATTTCTGGGAGTTATTCTTTCACTTGCCGTTTTTAGTTGCTACACGCTTTGCCAACGAACAGCAATTTTCGCCGGCACAAAAGAGTTTGCATTACATCTTTGATCCGGCGATGAAAAACAAGCCACACAATGCTCCGGCTTACTGGAATGTACGTCCGTTGGTTGAAGTACACAGCGATCTTTCACGTCATTTGGGCGATCCGATTGATCCGGATACTCAGGCTTATGCCCATCCGGTGATATACCAGAAAGCAGTGTTTATCGCCTATGTCAGTAATCTGATTGCTCAGGGAGATATGTGGTATCGCCAGTTGACTCGTGATGGTTTGACTCAGGCTCGTGTCTATTACAATCTGGCCGCTGAATTGTTAGGGCCTCGTCCTGATGTGTCGTTGAGCAGCACTTGGATACCGCAAACCCTCGATACCTTGGCCGCCGGGCAAAAAACAGCGTTACGTGACTTTGAGCACCAATTGGCTAACAGTAATACCGCTTTACCTGCATTGCCGGGCCGCAATGTCAGCTACTTGAAACTGTCAGATAATGGCTACTTTAATCAACCGCTCAATGTTCTGATGTTGTCCCACTGGGATACGTTGGATGCACGGTTATACAATCTGCGTCATAACCTGACTGTTGATGGCAAGCCGCTTTCACTGCCGCTGTATGCTGCGCCAGTTGATCCGGTAGCGTTGTTGGCTCAACGCGCTCAGTCCGGCACGTTGACGAATGGCGTCAGTGGCGCCATGTTGACGGTGCCGCCATACCGTTTCAGCGCTATGTTGCCGCGGGCTTACAGCGCTGTGGGGACGCTGACTAGTTTTGGTCAGAATCTGCTTAGCTTGTTGGAACGTAGCGAACGGGCCGGTCAAGAAGAACTGGCGCAACAGCAACTGTTGGATATGTCCAGCTATGCCATCACATTGCAACAACAGGCGTTGGATGGATTGGCGGCGGATCGTCTGGCGCTGTTGGCTAGTCAAGCGACGGCGCAACAGCGTCATGACCACTATTACACCTTGTATCAAAACAACATTTCCAGTGCGGAACAACTGGTGATGGATACCCAAACGTCAGCACAATCCCTAATATCTTCCTCCACTGGCGTACAAACGGCCAGTGGCGCATTGAAAGTGATCCCGAATATCTTTGGTTTGGCTGATGGTGGCTCGCGCTATGAAGGGGTAACGGAAGCGATTGCCATCGGGTTAATGGCTGCCGGTCAGGCTACTAGCGTGGTGGCTGATCGTTTGGCAACCACAGAGAGTTACCGCCGCCGTCGTGAAGAGTGGCAAATCCAGTACCAGCAGGCACAATCTGAGGTCGACGCATTACAGAAACAGTTGGATGCGCTGGCGGTGCGCGAGAAAGCGGCTCAGACTTCCCTGCAACAGGCAAAGGCACAGCAGGTGCAAATTCGGACCATGCTGACTTACCTGACTACCCGTTTTACCCAGGCGACTCTGTACCAGTGGCTGAGTGGTCAATTATCCGCGTTGTACTATCAAGCGTATGATGCCGTGGTTGCTCTCTGCCTCTCTGCCCAAGCTTGCTGGCAGTATGAATTGGGTGATTACGCCACCACGTTTATTCAGACCGGTACTTGGAACGACCATTACCGTGGTCTGCAAGTGGGGGAGACATTGCAACTTAACTTGCACCAGATGGAAGCGGCCTATTTGGTTCGTCACGAACGCCGTCTTAATGTGATCCGTACTGTGTCGCTCAAAAGCTTATTGGGCGATGGTGGTTTCAATAAGTTAAAAACTGAGGGCAAAGTTGATTTTACATTAGGCGAAAAGCTGTTTGACAACGACTATCCGGGGCACTATTTGCGCCAGATTAAAACCGTGTCGGTGACGTTGCCGACGTTGATCGGGCCATATCAAAACGTGAAGGCAACGCTCACCCAGACCAGCAGCAGTACATTGTTAGCAGCAGATATCAATGGTGTTAAACGCCTCAATGATCCGACAGGTAAAGAGGGGGATGCGACGCATATTGTCACCAATCTGCGGGCCAGCCAGCAAGTGGCGCTCTCTTCTGGCATTAATGATGCCGGTAGCTTTGAGCTGCGTTTGGAAGATGAGCGCTATTTATCGTTTGAGGGCACGGGGGCGGTTTCTAAATGGACGCTTACTTTCCCGCGTTCGGTGGATGAACATATTGATGGCAACACATTGAAGGCGGATGACACACAGGTGTCACTGTTGGCGAATATGGATGATGTACTGGTGCAGGTACATTATACCGCCTGTGACGGCGGTGCCAGCTTTGCGAGCCAAGTCAAGAAAACACTGTTTTAAATTAACTTTTAACTAAGACTTCCCACTCTGGTCGCCAGAGTGGGAGAGGGTCTGTCATACCTAAAATCAATCTTGCGATCTTTCTCCATTTCATTGGAAGGGAAGCTTTAAAACAAAATAAAAGGAATATGATATGAGTCCATCTGATGCTGCTCTTTATACTCAAACCCCAACAGTCAGCGTGTTAGATAATCGCGGCCTGTCCATTCGTGATATCGGTTTTCAGCGTGTAGTGATCGGCGGGGATACTGATACCCGCGTCACCCGTTACCAGTATGATGTCCGTGGACACCTGAATTATAGTATTGACCCACGCTTGTATGATGCAAAACAGACCAATAACTCGGTGAAGCCTAATTTTGTCTGGCAGCATGATCTGGCCGGTCATGCTCTGCGGATAGAGAGTGTCGATGCTGGCCGTACTGTCACATTAAATGATATTGAAGGTCGCCCGGTAATGACGATGAATGCGACAGGTGTTCGTCAGACTCGTCGCTATGAAGACAACACGTTGCCCGGTCGCTTGTTATCTGTGAGTGAACAAGTTTTTGATCAGGAAACTTCTCAAGTGACAGAGCGCTTTATCTGGGCGGAGAATACCACAGCGGAGAAAGAATATAACCTCTCCGGTCTGTGTATACGCCACTATGACACGGCGGGAGTCACTCAGTTAATGAGTCAGTCACTGGCGGGTGCCATGTTATCCCAGTCTCACCAATTGCTGGCTGAGCGGCAGGAGGCTAACTGGAGCGGTGACGACGAAACTGTCTGGCAGCGAATGCTGGCAGGTGAGGTTTATACGACACAAAGCACAACCAATGCCATCGGGGCTTTACTGACTCAAACCGATGCGAAAGGCAATATTCAGCGTCTGGCTTATGACATTGCCGGTCAGTTAAAAGGCAGTTGGTTGACGGTGAAAGGCCAGCGTGAGCAGGTGATTGTTAAGTCCCTGAGCTGGTCAGCCGCAGGTTATAAGCTGCGTGAAGAGCACGGTAACGGCGTGATTACCGAGTACAGTTATGAACCGGAAACTCAACGGCTGATTGGTATTACCACCCGACGTGCCGGAGAGAGCCAATCAGAGGCGAGAGTATTGCAGGATCTCCGCTATGAGTATGATCCGGTGGGGAATGTCATCAGTATCCATAATGATGCCGAAGCCACCCGCTTTTGGCGCAATCAGAAAGTGGAGCCTGAGAACCGCTATGTTTATGATTCGCTGTATCAGCTTATGAGTGCGACAGGGCGTGAAATGGCTAATATCGGCCAGCAAAGCAACCAACACCCTTCACCTGCTATGCCTGTTCCTGCCGACAACAGCACCTATACCAATTACCAGCGTACTTATAGTTATGACCGTGGCGGTAATTTGGTTCAAATCCGACACCGTTCACCCGCGACTCAAAATAGTTACACCACGGAGATGACCATTTCAAGCCGCAATAACCGGGCGGTATTGAGTACGTTAACGACAGATCCAACCCAAGTGGATGCGCTATTTGATTCCGGCGGTCATCAGAAGACGTTAATACCGGGGCAGAATCTGGATTGGAATCTCCGTGGTGAATTGCAACGAGTAACACCGGTGAACCGCGAAAATAGCAGTGACAGTGAATGGTATCGTTATAGCAGTGATGGCGTACGGCTGCTAAAAGTGAGCGAACAGCAGACGGGTAGCAGTACTCAAGTACAACGAGTGGCTTATCTACCGGGATTAGAGTTACGTACAACTGAGATTGCAGATAAAACAACTCAAAATTTGCAGGTGATTACGGTAGGTGAAGCGGGTCGCGCACAGGTAAGGGTATTGCACTGGGAAAGCGGCAAACCAGCAGATATCGATAACAATCAGGTGCGCTACAGTTACGATAATCTGCTTGGCTCCAGCCAGCTTGAATTGGATAGCGAAGGGCAGATTCTCAGTCAGGAAGAGTATTATCCGTATGGCGGCACCGCGGTATGGGCAGCGAAAAATCAGACAGAAGCCAGCTACAAATTTGTTCGTTACTCCGGTAAAGAGCGGGATGCCACCGGATTGTATTATTACGGCTACCGCTATTATCAGCCTTGGGTGGGCCGCTGGTTGAGTGCTGATCCGGCGGGAACTGTGGATGGGCTGAATTTGTACCGAATGGTGAGGAATAACCCCATCACATTGACGGACCATGACGGATTAGCACCGTCTCCGAACCGAAATCGGAATACATTTTGGTTTGCTTCATTTTTGTTTCGTAAACCTGATGAAGGGATGTCTGCGTCAATGAGACGGGGACAAAAAATTGGCAGAGCCATTGCTGGCGGGCTTGCGATTGGCGGTCTTGCGGCTGCCATTGCGGGTACGGCTGGCGCGGCTCTCCCCGTCATTCTGGGGGTTGCGGCCGTAGGCGCAGGGATTGGTGCGTTGATGGGATATAACGTCGGTAGCTTGCTGGAAAAAGGCGGGGCATTACTCTCTCGACTCGTACAGGGAAAATCGACGTTAGTACAGTCAGCGGCCGGCGCTGCTGCTGGGGCGGGTTCAGCCGCGGCTTATGGTGCCCGAGCGCAAGGCGTTGGTGTTGCATCAGCCGCCGGGGCGGTAACGGGCGCGGTGGGATCATGGATCAATAATGCTGACCGAGGGATAGGAGGCGCTATTGGGGCCGGGAGTGCGGTAGGCACCATTGATACCATGTTGGGGACTTCCTCCACCCTTACACACGAAGTAGCGGCAGCCGCGGGTGGTGCGGCTGGTGGGATGATTACCGGTACACAAGGGAGTACTAGAGCCGGGATCCATGCCGGTATTGGCACTTATTATGGCTCTTGGATTGGTTTTGGTTTAGATGTCGCCAGTAACCCCGCCGGGCATTTAGCGAATTACGCGGTGGGTTATGCTGCTGGTTTGGGGGCGGAAATGGCTATCAACAGAGTAATAGGTGGCGGATTTTTGGGTAGATTCTTAGGCCGGGCTGTCAGCCCATATGCCGCCGGTTTAGCCAGACAATTAGTGCATTTCAGTATAGCCAGACCTGTCTTTGAGCCGATATTTAGTGTTCTCGGCGGGCTTGCCGGTGGCATTGGAACTGGTCTGCACAGAGTGATGGGAAGAGACAGTTGGGTTTCCAGAGGGCTAAGTGCTGCTGGTAGTGGTATAGATCATCTTGCTGGCATGATTGGTAATCAGATCAGAGGCAGGGTTCTGACCACAACCGGGATCGCCAATGCGATAGATTATGGAACCAGTGCGATAGGTGCCGCACGACGGGTTATCTCTTTGTAGTCAACATTGTCGGAAATCTCCGTCCAATATTGGGCGGAGATTTCGAGGCGGGATGCGGCTGCTTTAATATCAAAAACAATCCTGATTACCATCGAATCTCAGCTAGCTTGAGTAAATACTCAGGTATAGGTGCTGCCCGGATACATGAATAAATAAGCTGTTCGAATGTTTTTTTAAGGTTAAAGCGCCAA